>JAGWBV010000074.1 GCA_021295715.1 Candidatus Poribacteria bacterium
ACATTATACAAGAGGTATTTCTGTTTTACACCAAAAACATACTTATTCCTACTAAATTGACACCTATGGTGCGGTTTCCAACCGCACCGGGAAATAATCCTTTAAAACACTATATTTTGGTTGGATTCCCGCACGCCGTAGGTGTGCTATGTCTAAAGAAAATAGGACGGTGAAATTCTGGTACTCCGTAGGAGTGCTATGTGTTTTACAGGGTTCCTGGGCTTTACGGTTATTCCATTATCCTTTAGGAGAAACAATGCCTATTTTTAGATTAGAAGATGATAGACTCATCATCGCACAAGAAACAGATCTTGAACTTGAACAGCATATAGCGTGTATGTTGGGTTGAACCCCAACTCTATACTAACGCAAGTTGCCATTCATTATAGACATAGCACCCCGCTGGGGTGGTGAGCGTGCGAGAAAAACCTTCAAAATTTGTGAACGACAACTTGGGTTATATAGAAAATCCCAAAATCCGTGAAACCTGTAAAATCCGCGTCAATCCGAGATTCAGACGAAACACACCATCAGCATAAACCCATGCCACACACTTCTCTCCACCCCACTCCCACACAGAGCATCAAATACATCGGCTCCAAGCTGAAACTGATCCCACACGTCTTGGAACTCGTCAAAAAGGTCAATGCCAAGACAATACTGGATGGGTTCTCAGGCACAACCCGAGTCTCGCAGGCACTCGCCAAACTCGGCTACACTGTTATCTGCAACGATGCTGCCCCGTGGTCGAAAGTCTTCGGCATCTGCTATCTTCTCAACACAAAACCGAAAGAAGCATATCAACCGCTCATCAATCACCTGAACGCACTGCCACCTGTTGACGGCTGGTTCACAGAACATTACGGCGGACACGCCAACAGCGGCTGCGCAATTCAGGAAGATGGACTCAAAAAACCGTGGCAACACCACAACACCCGTAAATTAGATGCGATCCGACAGGAAATCGAAACCCTTAAACTTGATCCGATCGAAAAAGCAGTCGCACTCACGAGCCTGATCCTCGCACTCGACCGTGTTGATAGCACGCTCGGTCATTTTTCCGCGTATCTCAAAGCGTGGGCACCCCGTTCCTATAAAGAATTAGTGCTTAAAGTGCCGGAAGTCTTCAGGTCAGAAGGTGATCACCAGGTCCACCAAACCGACATCTTTGAACTCGTGCCGCGTGTCTCCGTTGACCTCGCCTACTTTGATCCGCCTTACGGTTCAAAAAACGAAAAGATGCCGCCGTCCCGTGTCAGATATGCCGCATATTACCACCTCTGGAAAAGCGTTGTGCTCTTCGATAAACCCACCCTTTTCGGCAAAGCAAAAAGGCGAAAGGATACATCAGATCCCCTCGCCGCTTCTATATTCGAGGAATTTCGGCGTAACGATGATGGACAATTCATCGCTGTCCACGCCATTGCGAAGTTAATCCAAGAGACACAAGCCCGCTGGATTCTGCTCTCTTATAGCTCCGGCGGTCGCGCGACTGCGCAACAACTCAACGAAGTTATGCAAAGCAACGGAAAACTTCTCACTGTTCTCGAACTTGACTACAAAAAGAACATCATGGCAGGCATGCGATGGACAGACGAGTGGGTGAACGCTGCTGACGCGTCGAACCGTGAATTCCTCTTCCTTCTTGAGAAAAACGGGTTCCTCATTTGAACCCTCTCTTGCCATATTGCACTCCGCAAGAGAGCAAGTCGTAACGATTACGCGATCCGCTCGCGAGTTTGTTTGGCGTGCCTAACGTTCATCGCTTTCAACTTCCGCAACGAGATGCCAATGTATACTGCACTCCAGCGGCCAATCGGTACAAATACCGTCTACTTTGTTGGTGCGGGCTTTGTCCCAGGTGTCTGGTCGGTTTTCACCGATGTGCAAGGCGAGCCAGACTTGCTTACCGAGTTTACGCGCCTGATCCATCAATTTCACGTTTGGAATAAATCGCACCCACAGGCAATCTGCCAACGGATCACGCAGAGTTGCGGTGAAATGATCGGCTTCACTATCATTTAGATACACCGTGGTGCGTAGCTTCGGGTTGGCTTGTTTGAAGCGACGACTTGAATCGCTGGACTGACCGAAGGCGAAGAGTTGATCGAACAGCTCATACTTTTCGACGAGACTCACGATGTTCTTCTCAATTCCCGGCGAAATGACTTTCATATTCAATGCGATAGTCAATGGTGTTCGTTGACGCTCGCGAATGAGTTTGAACACTTCTTCCAATGTCGGCACCTTCTCGCCAGTGAAACGCGGATCGAACCAACTTCCGGCATCCAGTTTGCGGATGTCGTCCAACGCCATTTTGATGACTTCGCCGGTGCCGTTGGTCGTGCGGTCTACAGTCCCATCGTGAATGACAACCAAGTGTTCGTCACGTGTCTGATAGACATCCACCTCGATCGACAAACCCAACTCGATAGCGGCGGCAAAACTGGGTAAAGTGTTCTCGGGCGCGTGCCGTGCCAAACCGCGGTGAGCGAGCAAGATCGGATTCGTGGGAGACGCATGCGTCTCTGGCTCCGACGACGCGGCGATCACAGACGTAAGCATCTGCATATTGAATGACATAATTTATCCCCTGATTGCAAATCAACCTTATCTGGCGTCGCGAGATGGCAATTTTCCGATGTATTGACTCTAAACCGACAGTCCTTCTTAACAGTATTATATAGGATTCTCACGAAATGCCTTAACTCTCGGATGTTCCAAGACTCCCGGGTTAAGAACATGCGCTGGCACGCGCCCTTGAATCGCATCCGTAACCTGTTTAATTGTGCAAAGATCCAGCCGAATGCCAGATTCAACAGTCATGCCGGCGTTGTGATTCGTACAGATAATGCGCGGATGGTCTTTGTGAATCGCTCGAGGTCCGTTAACCGGATCATCCACGACATAATACCAGAGTCGGTTCTCACTGACAGCGCGGTTGGCGGCTGCATCGTCAACAAGGTTTCCACGCGACGGGTTGATGAGAGACGCATGCGGTTTCATCGCACAGAATTCCTCATAACCGACAACAGTATCCGCCCCCGATAGGTGCAAAGATACAGTATCGCTCTCTTGGAAGAGGGTCAGTGGTGTATCAACAGCCTCTGCCCCAAATTCCGCGGCGAGTTCAGCGATATCCGGACGAATATCATACACCAAAAGTCTTCCCTGTTCACCGAGAAGTGAACGCGCCCGACGCGCGACCTCTTGCCCAATCCGACCAAAGCCGTACAAACCGAGTGTAGAACCCATCACCTCATGGGTTTTGATGAGTCCGAAATTCCCGTTATGGGAGGCGTTGTTTAGCGTATAGACCCGCTTCATGGTCGCGAACCACTGTGCAATCGCATATTCAGCGACGGTCACCATGTGTTCAGGAGCAATTGTGACAATGACACCATACTCTGTTGCCAAATCAACGTTAACGGTTTCATATCCCACACCCCAACGCGCAATGATTCGGAGTGATTCTGCCGCTTGGTAGAAGCTTTCATGGAAAGGCACTCCCCCTGCGATCACTCCAATAACACCATCAGCATGTTCCGCGGTAAATTCCCGTGGGTGGATACTCAACTCACCAAGTTTCTGCAAATCTGCCAACGCCGCCAGACGCTCCGCAGTATCGAATTCGGTATTTTCAAAAATAGGAGAAAGAAGAATTTTTGTCATAGTTTTTTCTGTTTAGCGACTGATACGCACGCTCCCCGCCTCCATCGCTTTTTCTGCCTCTTCGGCTGTCGCCCAGTTGAAGTCACCAGGGAACGTATGCGCTAAGGCGGAATATCCACCCGCGAAATCGACGGCTTCCTGCGGTGATTTGCCGTTCAGGAGGCTAAAGATGAGTCCCGATGAGAAACTATCGCCGCCGCCGACCCGGTCTACCAACTCTAAATCCTCATAGATACGTGACAGATAAAATTCTTCACCATCAAACAGGAGTGTCCGCCAATCGTTCAACCAACCCGTTTTGGCATCACGCAACGTCGTGCCGATCATTTCAACGTTTGGAAAAGCGTCCTTGACCCGTTCTGCGACCGCCTTGTAACTCTCAGGTTCAAGACTGCTATACGACTCGGTCGCCCCTTCTGCCGCGAAACCGAGCGATTTCTCAAAATCCTCTTCATTCCCGATGAGAACAGAAACATGCTCAATCATCGGTCGGTTCGCCGCTTGCGCTTCCTCTGCACTCCAGAGTTTCGATCGGAAGTTCAGGTCGTAACTCGTTTTGACCCCCGCAGCGCGTGCTGCTTTGAGTGCTTCTGCCGAGACAGCCGCCGCAGATTCCGACAAGGCAGGCGTAATCCCACTGAGATGGAACCAACGGGCGTTGCTGAAAATAGATGCCCAATCAATCTCCCCAGGTTGTACTTTAGAAATCGCTGAATATCCGCGATCATAAGTGACGCTGCTTGCACGCGGTCCCGCGCCTAACTCAAGGTGATAAAATCCGTTGCGCTCCAATCCGACGCCATCGAAATCGACCCAGATGATGTTTGACATATCCACACCGAGTTCGCGCCCTTTGTTACAAATATAGCGACCCGACCAGTTGTCTACAAGTCGTGAGACCCATGCCGTTCGCAATCCGAGTTGTGCGGCGTTCACAGCGACGTTCATCTCTGCACCACCCGCTGTCATTGAGAGCGATGTCGCCTGCTCAAGGCGCATATATTCCGGGGCAGTGAGTCGGATCATCGCTTCCCCAAACGTAACTAAATCGTACATAACTCATTCTCCTGTTATGGTGTCTGTTTTGTCCTGATATTCATTAGAGAGATTTTCAATACATTGTCCACAGAAACAGTAGACTCTGCCGTATCCACCGACCTCTTTTTCAAGCAATTCGTTCATCGTAAATTCGTTTTGGCAGATCGCGCAGATTTCCATCAATGCTCCGGGTTCAGGCACTTCTTCGGCGGCTTTCCGCTTGGACATAAAGTGCAAAACGAACCAAACGACAATCGGTGTAAAAATCACAAAAATTATAAATAGCATGCATAGTTTCCTTATGATGACATAGAGGGATCGGTGTTCATATTACTATAGCGGATAGTCGTGAACATGTCAACGGAAATTCTATGCCTGATAGTCGGTAGCCTCTTTGTAGGAGGGATTTCCGAATTCCGACAATATTGGCGTTCGGAAACCTTCAGTGATGAGTATTTCTCTTGCTGACGGCTGACCACTGATAGCCAATCTATGTTTGATAAATTGCTGAGGTGTGTGCTAAAATACCGATGTTAGTATCTCAGATCAGTCAACATAGGAATAACGGTCAGAAATCGGAGTTCCGTCCTACAGATAACGGAGTAACCATTCACACATGTCCAAAATAGCCCATGTAGACGTTTATCCGACTGCTGTCGGCATGACAGACATCTTTAATATCGGGACCGGTTTCGTCGGTGATCCGGGATCCGCAGGCGACCATGTTTTCGTCAAGATCACAACAGACGATGGCTACGTCGGTTGGGGTGAACAACGCGCGCTCCCTTCATGGAGCTACGAAACCACCGAGTCCATCACAACCACGATCCAACATCACATCGCCCCATTGCTGCTCGGCTGCAACCCGCTAAACCTCAACCAAATCCATGCGTCCATTTATCAGGCATTGAAACCTGCCGTTAGCAACGGACACCCGTTCGCAAAAGCCGCCGTGGATATCGCTTTACACGACCTCCGAGGAAGAATCCTTGACATCCCACTCCATACCCTCTTCGGCGGGAAACGCCACGATACCCTACCGCTCTGTTATGCGTTGAGTATTGATACGCCAGAGATAATGGGATTGAAGGCGCAGGCTCTATCTCCATGTTCCTGTTTCAAAGTGAAGGTTGCTGGAACGCCTGCGGATGATGAAGATCGCCTGCGCGCAGTGAATGAAGCCGCACCCGATGCCAAACTCTGGATTGACGCGAACCAGTCTTACACGCCATCGAATGCCCTTGAATTGCTGAAACGGGTCGCAGATATCCGTGAGATTTACTGTATGGAACAACCCGTCGCAAGTCAAGATTGGTTCGGTATGAAGCGAGTCCGAGAAGATGCCTCAATCCCGATCGCTATTGACGAAGGGTGCTTCACCTACTTCGATTTGGCGAAGATTGCACGTTTGGAATGTGCGGATGCTGTCGTTTTGAAAGTGTGTAAATCCGGAGGGTTAAACGAATGTCTTAAGAGCGTGCCTATCGCTGAAGCCAATTCACTCGAACTCCTCGGTAGTGGATTAACAGAAGCCGGAATCGGGTTCATCGCGAGCGTCCATCTCTTTTCAACGTTGGATCTTGTTCTCCCTGCCGAGCTCAATGCCCCTGCATTTCTGGAAACCCTGGCAGTGAGCAATGTCCACATCCACGACCACGTTGTCACGGTCCCGAACGGTCCCGGTCTCGGTGTTACGCCTGATGAAGACTACATTAAAGCGAATTTGCTTAACGTGGAGAGTTCTTAAGAAGAATAAATATTTCTATGAGAATCGCGATAGCGATTGCCACTGCGCAGAGCAGGTAAGGACTGTGAACGCCTAATGATGAGTCCGCCGAGATACCTCCAAGGAACGGACCTAACAGGATCCCGCCCCCTAATATGGCTTCGTGCCATCCGCTTTTATTTCCTTTATCCGCATGCCGATCAAGCCCGTAGTAGAGGCTACTAAAGTAAGTAAACGCTACAGACACACCGATAATCGCAAATGCAAAAGCCCAGAGAATAATATGTTGCGTCAATCCTATTCCGAGGAAACTCAGAATTGCCAGCAGTTGAACAATCAGTAACGGGCTAAAACGATAATGCCACCGCGTCGAGTACCCGGTCCCAAGGACAACGAACGCCAGTGTTTTAACACCACCGAGTGTCAACATCAGATTTCCGTATATTGTCGGGCGTATTCCCATCTCCAATGTGAGTTTTGGCGCGAGTTGGCGGAGCACACCCAGCGAGAACCACGAGACAAAATTCGCGCATCGAGCCAAATGGAGATAAGTCATCCGAACGGGTAGGCGTGGATACAGTATCTCAGGTGATTCTGGGTCGGACGCATCGGTGTGGACGGATAGATTGGATGTGTCGGATTTGGTAATACGAGAAGCCCAAATCGTCACGAAGGTGAGTAGCGCGAAAATACCGGCGAGATAGAAAGGTCTGAATGGATTCGCACTGCCGTACAGATAACTCGACAACGCCGGACCCACAGTCATGCCGATGCTCCAGAATAGATTGAAGAGCATAATTCGGTGGATTAATTCGCCTTCACCTTCTCGTTCAGCGAGCCACGCCTCGTAAGCCGGAAAGAAGAGTGCCATGCTTACACCAATTCCGGGGAAGATGCTCATCAGATGTCCGCTGTTTCGACAAAAGGCGAGTCCTATACTGACGGCTCCAAGTATCAGGCACGCCGTGTAAAGGATATACCGACGTTCTATCCGATCCGAGAGTCTACCGAGTGGGATCGCGAGCACCGCAAAACACCCTGTGCTTACTGCCATCAACACACCGAGGAACGTTGTGGAGAGTCCTAAATGACTGGTATAAAAAGAGGTATTGGTTAGAATACTGCTAAAGGAGAGGTCAATCAGTAGGACTGGCAGATAAACAGTGAGCAACTGGATCGGTTTTAGGCGCATCAAGGCATCGGAGTTGAAAACCCCTCCTACAAATGTTATGGCATCACAATCTCGGCGTCAATCATATGATAGCCTGTCGCGCCAACCGGTTCTACTTCGATCCCGATTTCGTCTTGGGTCACACCACTGTTGCCGGTGGCTCTTGCATAAATTTCAACGGGAAACCCCGACTTCTCAGGAACGTGCCAATTCCATTTCCAAAGCACCCACGCCAGTGGGGTATCTTTCGCCCAAATTTCCGCCTCTTCCCATGTCTGTCCGTAGTCGATACTCACCTCTACCTTCTTGATGCCGCCGTGGTTGCCTGCATCGAACGCTGCCCCGCTGACGGTGTAGACCGTGCCGCCAAGAATTTCTTCGCCTTCAGCCGGTGTTCCAATCATTGTGGCGAGTTTCACATTCGCAATCGGATCCCAACCCCGTTTCTCCCAGTAACTTTCATGTTCCTTCGCCAACTGGATGTTGATGATCCATTTCGGATTTTTCGTGCCGTAATGACCAGGGTTAAGCAGTCGGACAGGGAAGCCGTGCTCAGTCGGTAGCGGTTCATCGTTCATTTCATAAGCGAGAAGTGTCTCGTCGCGCATCGCGTCTTCCAGAGGAATCGCTGTATGGTAGCCGTCTGCACACCGAAAAACAACCACTTTGACTTCGGATGTAGGTCCGACTTTCTCAAGCAGATCGCGCAATCGAATGCCTTTCCATACCGCATTGCTCATCTGTTCTGTGCCGATTGGGTCCCCGATACATTTTAAGGTTCGCATCGCAGTGACAGACTCCATCGCTGTGATCTCTTCAAGTCGCAGCGGTGGTATCCGTTTGTCGGTGAGACCGGTGATTATCAATCGCCACGCTGCTGCATCAAGTTCAGCAGGATCGCCGATCTGTAGGATGTAGAAATCGGCATTCGGGGTTATCAGTGTGCTCGGTTTAAGCGATGGCATTGCTGCGGTGTCCCCTTCCAGTTGAAGGGGCAAGACCATCCCTGCAGCACTCATCGCACTCAGTTTTATGAACGTTCGTCTTCTCATATTTTAATTTTTCCTTGCGGAGAAACAACGTGCGTTTGGATTTTTACGCGCGTCCCTCAAATCCGCCTCCCACTTCGTTTCAGTCCCCGCGCTTTGGATTGCGTCTTTCTAATGTTCCTTGTGCCTTTTTCTCCTGCGCATTCGCATCGTAATTTTTACGACCCCTCTCACCATGATTGCTGTGCCGCCGCACAGGAACAAGGGTAGCCCCCATTTCCAGTGAAAGAAAAAGTAAGCGATAAAACTGACACACATCAAAGCGATGAAGGTGTTCAGAAGTTTTCTGTTTTCATACCATTTTTGCATTTTACACCGGGGGACGGATTTCCATGTGTGTCGACCTTTTCTTTACGCTTTTTGGGAGACCATGCTTGAAAGGATCCCCCTTTCTCTGTTCCTATAGCGACCGCTAACGACACGTTTCTCGCCAACGCGCTGGTAAGGTGGCTGCTCGGTACCACAGGTTCTGTTTCTGAAAAGATGTTGTCGACTTCAATCCTTTCTAATTGAAACGTTGTCACTACTGACTCTAAGGTAAAGTCGCTATAAGCCATCTGATTAATCCTCAAGAATGTTTTCCTACCCTGCGTTGTCCTTTTAGACCCCTTATGTAAAATAATATCATTTCTATGTTTCAATGTCAAGTTGATAGGTTGCATTTTCTTTGGAAAAATGCTATGCTTTCCCTATGATTTCTCCTACGAACCCAAGCCTTTTTTAAGTTAAAGGATCGGAACCCTTCATGCCAAAACAACCGAATATCATCTTTCTCATGACAGACCAGCAACGTTTTGATACGGTCGGTGCGCTTGGAAATCCGATCATTCAGACGCCAGGACTCAATCGCATCGTTCGGGAGGGAACAAGTTTTACGTCAACATATTGCCCATCTCCTGTGTGTGTAGCCTCTCGTTGTAGTTTCCTGCTCGGTCAATGGGCACACGAAACCGGATGTACACACAATTCAGCCATGCCGCAGGACCGCGTCTCGGTGATGGAGATGCTCAATGAAGCAGGTTACCAAACGCATGGTATCGGTAAAATGCACTTTTCGCCGCAGGGACGCAAGATGTGGGGGTTCGAAACACGAGACTATTCCGAAGAAGGTCCGGGTCCTGATGATTTCACCGAGTTTCTGAATGAGAACGGCTATGACCATATCGTTGCGCCACACGGTGAACGGAGTGAATACTACTACATCCCACAACCCTCGCAATTGCCTGCCCGTTTACACCATACACAGTGGGTCGGTGATAAAACACTGGAATTCTTCTCCGGACGCGATAAGGATCGTCCGTTTCTCTGTTGGAGCAGCTTCATCAAACCACATCCGCCGTTTGAATCTCCGGTGCCGTGGAACCGACTTTACCGCACCGTCGAAATGCCGCTGCCGTTCCTTCCCGCCGACTATGAGCATCTACATACCTACTGGAACCGACATCAAAATCGGTATAAGTACCGAGACCAAGGTCGAGATATGAACCTTCTTCGGACAATGCGAGCGGCGTATTACGCTGCGATCTCTTTCATCGACTATCAGGTTGGACGCATCCTTGCCTACCTCGAATCGGAAAACGAATTGGATAACACGCTCATCTTGTACACGTCCGACCACGGTGAATTACTCGGCGACTACGACTGCTACGGAAAACGTTCCTTCTTGGACGCAGCCGCTCGGATTCCGCTACTTGTCCGCTATCCTGAACGTTTCACCGCAAACGCACAGTGCGACACACCGACGAGTCTGGTGGATGTCCTTCCCACATGTCTCGGCGCAGCAGATCTACCGCTACCAGCAGATCGAAGCGGGACTGATCTTGCCGATATCGCCTCTGGGAATACACAGCGAGATGCAATTGTCGGACAATTGGGAGAGGAAGGCACAGGACTCTATATGCTCTTGACGGAGGAATACAAATATATTTATTCTGCCGCGGATCGAAAGGAGTGGCTCTTTAGACGGCTGTCGGGAGAAATTGATGACCGAAGTCTTGCCGGTAATCCCGCATACAGTGGAATTCTCAACACCTATCGACAACGCTTAATTGAATGGTTCCGAGAAGATGGCTACGCGCTTCCATTGGACGGCAATAAGTGGCGCGACTTTCCACCGCCGGTCGAGCCTGAAAATCCAGATGCTGGTCAACTTTTTCAAGATGGTCGTTCCGTGAGTGATCAGTTCCCGTCAGGATATTCACCACATATTGATCCGCTATAGACATAGCATCCTGCTGGGGTGCTTACATCAGAAGAAGAAACTCCCTTTAAGTGGGTTTCCGAAGAAAGAGTTTCCACTGCTTTGCAGTGAGAATAGAAGAACGATGCCCAAGAACATTGTAAAAAAATATGTCAATCCGTTCCACTACCAAAAAGTTCATATCGAAGATGGCGTGGCACACCTATAATACATATCGCAAAGGGATGAGTTACCGTTCGCGACTTTCAAGAACAGCTGCATTCTTCAACGCGCCGCGCGCAGACATTTTAGCCTTCCAGAAAGAACAATTAGAAAAACTCCTTCGACATGCCTACCAGACAACACCCTACTACCGTGATTTGCTCAAAGTAGAATCCCCAGATATATCTCAAATTCCGCCACTTGAAAAAAAGGACATTCGTGAGCAATTGAAGCGTCTCTGTTCTGAAGCCGTGCCGCAGAAGCACCGGATCAAAAACGCTACAGGAGGCTCAACCGGCACACCACTGACCTTCTATCAGGACAGAAGCTATTGGAATCAACGGAATTTGAGCGTCTATTATTTTGATCGGTGGGCAGGCTGGGATTTTGGCACACCTCAATTGATTATCTGGGGTGCGCTTGAAGACTTGGAAGGCAATGGGCATTGGAAGTACCAGTTGAACAATTTCTGGCGGAATCACTATTGGCTTAACGGTTTTCATCTCACAGACCTAAAGATGCGAACAGCGTTTCAGCAAATGGATAGATCCCACCCACAAACAATTCTGGCTTACCCTTCATCGCTTTACCAATTCGCGGCATTTCTTTTTGAAAGCGGTTTGGTACCGAAATGGAATTTAAAAGGGATTATCACTTCAGCGGAAATGCTACATGCGCACTACCGATCCTTAGCAGAGACCGTTTTCGGGACGAAGATTTATAACCGCTACGGCGGACGAGAAGTCGGATTGATCGCTATGGAATGTGCCGCCGGACGTATGCATATCAACTGCCGCGACCTCTATCTTGAAATAGACAGTCCCAATCCATACACTATATCGGGCGACATCCTAATTACACAACTCAATAATTACGCCATGCCGTTTATTCGGTATCGAATTGGAGACATCGGTCGTCTCTCCGATGAGGCATGTTCTTGTGGAAACCAGTTGCCTGTTTTGGCAGAACTGCTCGGACGTAGCACGGCTACCTTCCGAACACGAACTGGAACATTGATACACGCGGGTTATTTCACGCAACAATTCTATAACGTCATTGGCGTGGACCAGTTCCAACTCATCCAAGAAACCGTTAAACGCTGTGTCTTAAAGGTGGTTATTAACACACAGTGGACAGAAGCCGCGCGTCGATACATGGTTCAGAAGATTCAAGGTGCTCTCGGTGCTGATGTCATTGTCACGGTAAAACTTGTAGAAGAGATTCCACTGCCTGCTTCAGGTAAACGGGAATTCACAATTTCAAAAGTGGGTGTAGGCAGGAACGATTAAAAATTGCCGTTGCCACAAAGTTCCCGAAGCGGCACAACCCGTTTTGTCCCACCTGGGACGTAAGATAGAATAAGCCCGTCAATCAATAAATTCCGATCCGCGATAACACCCGTGCTCCGCTCCGCCGTTACACCTTTGGAAAGGAGTAAGTAAAATGTGTCCTTTGCCCAACCGGGTGTTGTAAAAAAGTTCCCTTGTCCTTTTGAAATAACGAGGTCTACCTCCAACAGCGCGTTGAAAAATTCAGGAGTTCCCTGATAGAGATTCGTTCCGATCGTCTGTGCACCTGACGACATGAGTTTTACAACACCTTCCTGCACCGCCGTCTGGAGTTCCCGGAACTGTGGTAGGTTTATGATCTCCCGTAAATCTGCTAATGTTACGTCATTACTGGCGTTGTCCACCTTCCCAACTATCGTGATACGGTGTCCGCATTCAATGAGGTCTTGAATGAAGGCGATGTCGAAAATCACTTCTCCATCGTTATCGGCAAGCCAAAGGATCTGCTGAGGTGCCGTGTCAATCACTTTTTCGCAGAATACTTCATAACAGTCGATAGAAAAAGAAGTGTCAACCGCCGCACGTAACGATTCAGAAAAGTAGTCAGGATTGGCATTCAGTTTTTTGACGACCCGTTCACTACTGTAATCAATAATATTGCCTGCAACGACCAATTTCAAACGGGTCAACCAATTGTCTTTCCAAAACTCAGGGAGGAGCGCGAGTGCTGTCTGTCGGGCTTTCAGTTTATCGTGGTGGTAGGGATTCGGATTGCCTGTGTAAAGCGTAACCATCTCGAAGACACTGCCCCAGAGTTCTTCTGGTGTCAGGGATTCAATGAGATAATCGCCAGTGGCGCGTCGAAGATCCAAGAGCGTTTCTACAGCATCGCACGCGGCTTGTTGCAATTTCGGGTTCCGCGTCGCACGCGGGATCAATTCTGTCGCACTATGGGACTGAACATGTTGTCGCAGGTACTCCCAATCTGGCATCTCTTTTTTCTCACCGAAGGTGAAAACCCCTGGGATATATCCAGCTGTTACAATCTGCTCGAAAAGAGGCTTTGGCACTGCAGGCGGGGATTGCGCTGGCGGAACGCCGAGTGTCCGATGCGACAAAATGATGTCAGAGGGGATCACCGACCCACGCGCCACGACGCTTGAAAGTTGGACATTCTTCCCCACGCTTACCGCATCGAAAGTGCTATCCTCTATCGTGCTTCCCGTGGCAAGCCCCCGGACAGGTGCTGCTAACCTTTCGGGTATCAGATTCGCTTCAAACGTCGTATCGTTTGCGGTGACGTTCTGTAGTCCAACCACATCTCCGACCGTTGTCGCGCCGAGCAGTGTGACGTTTTCAAGCCGACAATAATCCCCGATCCGAACCTTTTCGCCGAGATGCACCCTGCCGAGGAGATAGCACGCCGTCCCGATCTCAATGTCTTCGCTGTCCAACGTTATCTGTGCTGCTGGGTCAACGCGAACGCCTTTTCCCGCGAGAGATTCCCGAGTTTCTGCAAACAGTGCTGCTTCACCCGATAGAACATTCGACCATCGGTTAACACCTGACAGCACTTCCCGGCGGTAGATAAAAGCGTTCGTTTTCAATCCATCTTCATAACAGTGTCGAATCAGGTCAACGTGATGGAGTTCACCGTTTCGGTTGGTATGCGGTTGCAACCGATGTATCCGTTCTATGAGTGCGCTTTTCCGAATCAGTGTGATCCCCGTATTGGTGTATGCTTCACCGCGATGCCACCGGTCCCACATCTCCTGTTTTTCCGCCGCTGTCATGTCATACCACTCTTTGGTGCCGATGAGTTGTCCATCCGCATCGAAAAAGAGTCCCCCCTTATCCACGACCGTTTCAGGGATCTTACCACAGAGCGTGACATCTGCGCCAGAAATGAAGTGGGAGAGCAGCGTCTGTGCGAAAATCTCGCGATCCAAAAACGGTTCATCTCCGAACGCCACTCCGATCCATTCCGCGTCGGACGCTTGAAGCGTTGGCAGTGCCGCTTGTAGCGCACCCCCTGTGCCGTTCATTTCTGCTTGGATACATGGAATAGCATTAGGACCCAGCAACTGTGCGGGAGATCCGTTTTTCTCAATACGCGATGCCATCTGCGGGTTAATGACAACAATATCGGGACGAGTGCCGGGTAGGTAACGCCGTGAGCATTGAAGGGTGTTCTGCGCACCAAAAGTGATGTCGAGTGTTTTGCTCAAGCGTCCTGTGGGGTCAATACGAGTGCCTTTCCCCGCCGCAAGCACCACCCACTGCGGCGTGAGCTCGTTTTCAAAGGAATCAGTCGGAAGTGTATTGAGGAAACTTTCAAATGCGTCGGTATCCGCTGGAATCGCCGCGAGCGTTTCTTCTAATGGGCAACCGAGGAGGTTTTTAAGAAAATGTGTTTTCATTTA
>JAGWBV010000075.1 GCA_021295715.1 Candidatus Poribacteria bacterium
GTTCAACTTCATCTGCTGAAAGGGCTTTGCTGTAAATCATGACTTCGTCGATAATACCTACAAAACCGCCATCGCCTGCTTTACCAATCTCGGTCTCTGAACCACCGGTTGTCATAGGTCCGTTGTAGTTTTGTTCTTTCTCTAATTCACCATCAACATAAAGCTGCATATCTTTATTATTGACAATGCCTACAATGTGATGCCATTCACCTTTGTTGAAAGCTGCCGCACCAAACCCGCCATCACCTTGCCATCCGGGTGTTACGATGAATTCCATCTCTTGTCCGGCATTTCTACCATCAAAACGCAATGCCCAACCGTTGATGTCGCGCTGCGCGACAATCGTCCCGCAACATCCAGCGACGACCCCTTTCACAGGACTGTCGCTATCCGCATTTACCCAAGCAACGACGCTCATCTCTTCTTCACCAGCGAATTCCAATGAAGCAGTACCCGGAATATGCACGAAGTTCTCGCCGTTAAATTCAAGTGCTTTTCCGACTTTGCCGGCAACCTGTTTCGGGTTTCCATCGAGTTCGCCATCGTTGTCGCCTAAAACGTCCTCAACGGTGCCACCGGCGATAGTGCCTTCATCAAAAGACCAGTAACTTACGACACCGTCTAATGGAAGTTGTGCATGCGTTAAAGCCGTAGCAACAAAGAGGCACGCAATGAATAAGGTTGACACTGATATTCTTTGAAACATGTAATTCCATCTCCTCGTATTCAAGTTGAAGATAGGCGGGCAAACGCAAGCGTCACCCGCCTATTGATTGGATTAATACTGCTGTTTAACACTCGCCCAAGTCGTTGAGAGTTTGCCTTCCGGTTCAACAGGTGTCAGTAGCATCGCAGAAAGACCTTTATCCATCATTGCTTGGATCTCAGATGCACTCAGCGCGACATTAAAGATAGCGACTTCATCAATGACCGCCTCGCCGAATCTACCATCGCAACAAGTGTCTCTACCGATATAAAGTTCACCGTCGTCAGCATCAATTGGATTGGTATCAATTTCCATCGTGCTTTCTGCCACGCCATCAATATAGATATTCCATTCACCCGTTGCACTGTCAAAGGTGGTGGTATAGAGATGCCAATCGGTGATGTCGTCCGGTCCGACTTCTCCATCGCGCCAGCCACCCGGCTTGTTCCAGCAGCCACCGTTACAAATGGGCCATGAAACGTTTTTGGTTCCTTGGTTCGGATGGATTATATATGCATTCCGTTTTTCGACCATCCAGCCGTGTTGATTCCAGTCAGCTGTCATGCTTTTAACCCAGAGTGAGACAGTGATAGCATCAGTCGGGTTCACGTGTGCAGGAACTTCAACGTAAGTATCTGAGCCATTGAGCTCTAATCCTGAACCGAATACGCCGCTAACCCACGTCGGGGTACCTACCACTGCTGCATCAAGCGCGCTATCTGAAGAATCTGCGGCAACGTCACCGCTCCCTTCATCGAACAACCAGAGACCCGTCAAGTTTTTTATCTCAACTTGTGCGAGTGCAGGGGTAACCAGCAGACAGACGCTCAATATTAAACTGAGTCCTATAAAGGTTAATCGCATCATAAATTTCATGGAAATCTCCTAATCTATTTGGATGTTTACGTCGACACAAACCGAATTGGACAAGTTTGTGAGAACTTTTTGACTTTACATCAGTCTAAATTATTATGGCACGGAATCTAATGGGTGTCAATCCAAATTTTCAAAGAGTAAGACCACTCTCCACAGCACCGTTTCTTCTATACATAAGATCAGCAAACTCGAAACCAAACCCCTATACTTTTCAATTGACATGAATTGTTATGTCGTGATATTATAATACACATAGACTGAAGCGCATAGGCTTCGGTTCACGGTTCTTGAACAGTATAAGGCACTATCTAAAACGAGGGCGTTGTTTACAAGCCCATCTTGAAGAGTAAGGAGGTTGGCGTTCACGCCACACCTAAACAGTGTAGGTTCCGACGCCATGAAATCTGATGAAATCGAGAAAGCAAATATTTTCTATCTTGGTAGTCCTGCTCTTGCTTTGCACCGTACAGTTCGCACTTGCACAAAGATCATGGATGAAAGTAAGCGAATCCGAATGGCAGGCGCATTTTTCAGACGTCTTTTTTGTAGACGCTCAACACGGATGGATCGTTGGTAGTAATTCAACAATTCTGCATACCACAGATGGCGGTATGACGTGGAACAAGCAACCGAGTCAACCCCTGCCATTTGACAAGGTCCTAAAGAAAGTCCGATTTATCGACCCACAAACCGGCTGGGTTGTCGGAGACGATGGCATGGTCCTGAAAACCACCGATGGCGGGCAGACGTGGATGAAAAAAAATACAGGCACCCGCACCGCGCTCTTAGCCGTCTCCTTCGCTGATGCACAACACGGATGGGCAAGTGGAGATGGCGGACTGATCATTAGCACGAAAAATGGGGGTACAACCTGGGCGAAACAGGAAATCGACACCAACAATACCATTGAAGGGATTGACTTTGTGAGTGCGACGGTCGGTTGGGCAGCTGGCGGCGGTGGCACTCTGCTCCACACCAAAGATGGTGGACAGACGTGGGCATTCCAGACCAGTGCCACAGTCAACACGCTCGACGCTATTTCCATGTTAAATGACAAAGCGGGCTGGGCAGTCGGTGCTGGGGGTGCTATCGTTGCAACAGTTGACGGTGCCGAGTGGGTCGTTCAAGAGAGTAAAGTCCCCAATTCTAACGGGATGCCCGAGCCGGTTTGGGATGTTCATTTTGCCGATGAAAAGGTAGGCATTGCTGCCGCCGAATTCGGCGTAATTCTTCGGACAACCGATGGTGGCATAACTTGGGAACCGCTTGATCCACGCCCTGTTGCGTCGCGCCTCCAAGGTGTCCACTTACTCAGTCCAACCGAAGCATGGATGGTCGGAAATGACGCGACTATCCTGCACTCAACGGATGGCGGTGATACCTGGGATGTCGTTTCCAGTTCAAGCCATTTACGCAGTGTCTATTTCCATGACGACAAACTCGGCTGGGCGGTCGGTTTGTCAGGAAGCGTTTTGCACACCAACGATGGCGGCGAAACGTGGAAACCTCAACTCAGTGGGAACGTCTTTGAACTCTTCGGCGTCGGGTTTGTTGATGAGAATAAAGGGTATATCGTCGGAAGCAACGCCGCTTTAGCCGAAACGCTTGATGGCGGAAAAACGTGGCATGGCGTTAGTGATCCAGGCGATGAGGGCCATGGGACTGCCCAGCGAATCCAGTTTGAAGGCATAATGAGTTGGCGGAGTGCTATGGGGTCTTATGGCATGAGTTTTGGTACCCCAACACACGCGTGGGCGGTCGGGGAAACCGGAAGGGTTATGCACACGACCGATGCAGGACAAACATGGATCGGTCAAGACATGGATCCCATGATGACGGGTGCAGGCTTTAACAACCTCTACGGGGTCCACTTCATAAATGAAAGTATCGGTTGGATCGTCGGTGATGCAGGCACCATCGCAAAAACAATGGATGGTGGGGTAACTTGGTCATCTATCTTGCAAGGACCGAAATTGAATGATGTCTATGCCATCAACGAACAGACCGCGTGGATCGCTGGTGAACAGGGTGCCATTATGGCAACCGCGGATGGTGGCGCAACATGGGTCGATCAGACGGTCCCAACGGATGCGAATCTGAATGCTATTCTGTTTCGAGATGCCAACGAAGGGTGGGCAGCCGGGGACGGCGGAACAATTCTTTACACCTCCGATGGCGGGGTGACTTGGTTGATGCAGGAATCACCGACGACAAGCCACCTCTGGGATCTCGTTCAAACCCCAAGTGGTCAAATCTGGGCAATTGGTGATTCGACAACGATTGTCCGTTATTAAATACTGTTTGTATAATATAGCCGTTAGCTATCGGCTTTCAGTCTTCAGCAACCGTCGACAACGGGGTATACCGCCTCGCGAGAAGGACACATCGACGATGCCACTGATTGCTGACTGCTGATGGCTATAGATTGGAGGATGTAACCGCTATGAATCCATTACGGTTCTGCCACTTTCTATGTGTTGGAACCTTTCTCTTCCTACTGATTAATCTCTCCGTTGTCGCGCAAGAACCACAGGTTTTGACATTAGAGGAAAGTATTGAACTTGCCAAACAGAACAATCTTACCCTTCAGACTGCTGAGCAGAACCTCAAAGCTGCCGAGGCACAAGTCAGCGCAGCACGCGCAGGACTCTTGCCAAGAATCACAGCCAGTGGTAATTACACCTATTTTAAAGATATACAAAAATCGGTAATTCAAGCCGAGGGCGGCTTTGGATTCCCAACGCCGGACGGAGAAATGGATGCTCCGGAACCCCCCAGTGCCGATAACGAATCCGACTTGATTGAGTTGGAATTCGGTGCCCATCACAACGCACAAGGCACCGTCAATTTAACACAGCCTGTCTTCGCTTGGGGACGCTATTATTACGGGTATCAAGCTGCCAAACTCAACTATCAGGCAGTCCAACGGGATGTTGATGCCGCTTCTAATCAACTCCGCTTAGATGTCTCTGAAGCATTCTATGGCGCGCTCGTCGCGCAGGAGTTTGTAAGAGTTGCCCAGCAAAGTGTTTCTTTGGTTGAAGAGCAACTCGCAATCGCAGAAGCATCGCTGAGTGCAGGGGCTGCGACCAATTTTGATGTCCTTCGTGCCAAAGTCCAACTCGCAAACGCCAGATCCCAACTCATTCGTGCTCAGAACGGTGTTCAAACCGCCAAAAACGCCTATAAAACCGTCCTTAATATACCTCTCGCCGAGAGTATATCGGTGAAGGGGACACTTGAAATCTCAGAAAATCGTAAAATACCAGCGTTAAACCTTGATGCGCTCGTCCAACAGGCACTTGAAAATCGTCCTGAAGTGCATCGCACACAATTTACTGAACTTGCTGCCCGTAAACAGATTGATGTCGCCAAAACACGAAGCCGTCCGGACCTCGGATTCTTCAGTAACTACCAAATTTCACAGAATGAAAGACTCACCGAAATGAATAGGATTTGGAGCCTCGGATTTCAAATCAATATTCCACTTTTTGATGGATTTGCCAACCGCGCCGCCGTGCAACAAACCGAGACCGCTCTCAAACAGGTCCAGTTGGGCGGAACGCAAATGAAAGTCGGGGTTGAATTTGAAGTCCGTGCTGCGTACCTCAACCTCCGTGGGGCAGAAACGATTATTGATGTTCAACGTGAGGCAGTTGCCCAAGCACAAGAGAGTGTACGCATTGCGAATCTCCAATTTCAGAACGGAATTATTACCACAGTCGCGTTGACGGATACGCAGCTCGCACTCGCACAAGCAGAAGTTAATCGCCTGCAGGCATATCACGATTACATTGTCGGCTTAGCGAGGCTCGAAAAAGCGATAGGACAAAAACTATAATAAGTTGAACGGTTGTCAGGCATCAGGTATCGGTTGTCCCTTACAAGAGGAAACCGTTGTTAAAGGAGGACCTCTTAACTGATAACCGAAGACTGAAAACTGAAAACTATAAAATGGAGAAAAGAAAGTGAAGAAAGTCCTGATAGGTATACTCATAGTATTAGCATTAGTGGTGATTATTAGCCTGCCACGGCTTCTAAAACCGGAAGAACCGGAAATCCAACAAGCCCAAGCCACAGTCCTGAAACCGGTGGAAATTACAAAAGCAGCACGTGGAGAGATCCGTTCAGAACTCGAATTGTCCGGCACGATTCAAGCAGAATCACAAATCAGCGTTTTTCCGAAAGTCGCGGGGCGGCTTGTTGCTTTAAACGTAGATGAGGGCGACAAAATAAAAAAAGGCACATCTCTTGCGGTTGTGGAGCATGAGGAACTCGAACTCACAGTGCAACAGGCGGAGGCGACCCTGAAAGCCGCGGAAACTGCCTATGAACAGGCAAAGCAGCTCGCAGAAGTCCGTGTAAACTCGCAGATTGCACAGGCGAAGGGGCAGTTTCGTGCTGCAGAGATCGCACTACAACAGGTGGTTGACCTCTCTAAAATCCGAACGGTCACGCAAATAGAGCAGGCAGAAGCCGCATTGGGGTCTCTTGTCGCAAATCTTCAGAAAATCAAAAGCGGTGCTCGTGATGAAGACCGACGACAAGCGGAGGCAGGATTGAGTCAAGCCGACGCAAACCTCGCCAATGCCAGAAGTAATCACGAACGCATGCTGAAACTCTTCCAAAATGGGGCAATTAGTCAGCAGTCCGTTGAAAGCGCAAAGACGCAGTTAGACGTTGCCGTTGCTCAACATAAAATAGCTTCTGAACAACTTCAACTGATTGATAACGGCGCACGTGCTGAGGATGTGAGAGCCATGGAGGCACAAGTTGAGCAGGCAGAAGCCTCCTTACGACTCGCACAGACCCAAGCCGATACGAGGACATGGGAGAAAGACATTGAACTCGCGCAGTCCCAAGTCGAAACCGCACGTGCTGGACTCATCTCCGCGGGAGCTTTGAAGACGGCTAAGAGTTGGGAAGCCGAAATTACGTCCGCGAAAACCGCACGCACCCAGGCAGAGGTCGCTCTGAAACTCGCGCAAAAGCGTCTGAACGATGCCACAATTCGTGCCCCGATTTCCGGGGTCATCTCCAGACGCTCCTTGGATTTAGGGGGCATGGCACTTCCTGCCTCGCCGCTCTTTGAGATCGTTAATATTGATACCGTTAAAGCTACTGTTGAGGTTATTGAAGTCCAGTTGAGCCAATTGGCACTCAATCAACAGGCATCCATAGAGATTGATGGCATAGATGCCCAGATGTCCGGGAGTGTCGCCTTTATTAGTCCAACGCTAACGCCAGCGCGTCGCACGGCTACCGTTGAAGTTCATATTGACAACCCAGATGGAACTCTTAAACCCGGAATGTTCGCGAAGGTTACCATCCCTGTCAAAGTGCATGCCGATGCGATTCTTATCTCGCGTGCCGCACTCGTTGAGGACGCGAATGCCAACACGCAGAGCGTCTTTGTCATTGAGGATGGGGTCAGCCAGCGTCGTGTTGTAGAAATAGGTCTTTTGCGTGCTGGTGAAGCTGAAGTCCTGAGTGGACTTACCGAGGGCGAAGCGGTTGTCACTGCTGGACAACATTCTCTAAGACAGGGCGAAAGTGTCAGGGTCGTTAATCCATAGATGTTTCTACATTAATTATTGAGTTTCGGTTTGAGCGGATTCCCTGTAGGAGCGAGCTCCAGCTCGCGACTCTTCGCTGAATAGTCCTATTATGGTAAACCAGAAAAATAAGCAGACATTCTCCCCTCCCCGGGTAGGCGAGGTTTCTAACCTCGCCGGTGCAGAGTGTTTTGAAAAAAGGACTTGATAAATTAACGGGATATTCATACAATGAATTCTGGTTAGGAAGACAAGTCAGTCACCCGCCCTTAAAGAGATGGGCTTCTGCGAAGCGTCCGCCAAACGTCCATGCCACGAGTTAAACCGCTGACTACAGGTCGCGCAGTCCCGTCGCGATATGCGTAACGTCATACTGTAGACCTCGTGCGCAGGCGCGAGGTAAAACAAAGCCTGCACTTCTTATGAAAGGAGGCGGGTTCTCCTCCCCCTAAAGGATGGACTCCAACTCGAAGAACTTGATGAAAGTTGAACAACTCCACGGTCCCAGAGTGAAATCCTTTCAGGTCCTTGAGTTGGAGTATCTTTTACAGGAAGATGCTCCTGAACTCTTCTTTTCGTTTGGCTTGCAAAGGGGTGGACAGATGGTTCTCACCCGCGCGCCTGCAAGACTTGACATTATGGGTGGGATCGCTGATTATTGTGGCGCGAATGTTTTTGAGATGACACTCAACCGCACCGCGATCGCCGCGTGCCAAGCCAGAGAAGATAGAAACCTCTGTGCTATCACACTCCGCGCGGGAGATCAATTCAAACCCAACTTTCATCTCTCACTGGATAGTTTCTATACGAATGGCACGCTCAAAACGTATTCACAGATTCGGGAATGTTTCAGTGAGGAACCCGGAACTGAGTGGACAGGGTATATACTCGGGGCTTTTTATGTCCTCCTCAGAGAGAGTAGGATTGATCAATTTCCACACGGTGCTACGATCGTTATCAAAAGTGATATTCCGATCGGCGGTGGTGTCGCTTCCTCCGCGGCTATTGAAGTTGCTACACTGATGGCGATCAACCAATTGTATGGTTTAGAATTAGACGCGATGGAGATAGCGCGTCTCGCACAAATCGTTGAAAATAGAATCGTTGGGGCTCCCTGTGGGATTATGGATCAGGTGACTGCAGCCGCTGGCACATCAACAAAGATTCTCTCAATTCTTTGTCAACCCGACAAAATTCTCGAATTCGTCGCGTGTCCATTAAACGTGAATTTCGTCGGTATCTATACGAAGGTCCGCAGAAGCACAACCAGCACTGCCTATATTGACACACGCACTGGGACCTTTATGGGATTGACTATCCTCAAGGCGGCGTTTTCAGCGGAGGCGCAGAAGAATGGGACCAAGGTATCGAATACCTCCGTCCCCTTCTCCGGTTTCCATCACGAGGGTTGTGACCCCATGACCTCCGAATCAGAAGCCGATTTCGATGCCGAAGAAGGCAGCATCGCTCGAAGGATATCCGAGGCGTTGGCAGATAACTATCTCTGCAATCTCTCTGTCCAGGATTTTCGCCAGCAGTGTGAACACCGATTGCCTGAGCAGATGCACGGCGCAGAATTTCTTGACACGTACGGCGAAACCGTTGATACTGCGACACAGGTTGATCCAGAGAAGTCGTATGCCATTAGGAGTCGGGTACAACACGCAGTTTACGAAAACGAACGTGTCAGACGATTTATTGCTGCTATAAAAAACGCCGATAAAGATTCCGAGCGTATCCAAGATTACCTCACCGAAGCAGGTAATCTCATGTACGAATCCAATGCCAGTTACCGCGATTTCGCAGGACTCGGTTCCCGTGAAGTTGATGGGCTTGTGAACATTGCTCGGAAGATTGGAGGACAAGGGGGTATCTACGGTGCCAAGATTACCGGTGGCGGTGGCGGTGGCACTGTTGCCTTGTTATGCCATGGTAATGTGGAAAATTCGCTGACACAGATTCTCGCGGCTTACAAGTTGGCGTGGGGAATTGACGGAGAGCTGATTCGCGGAAACGCCGCAGGCGCGTTTGAATTTGGTCATATCCTCTGGGAGTTGAAAGAACTCGAACCGCCTACACATTTTTAAGTGCGGGAGAAATTGTAACCCCGAATACTGATAGCTGCGACTTCTTCTGCGTTCAAATTGCAAGCCTGAAATGGAATGAAAGGGTTTTGCTTGGGTATTTCTGCGGATTTCCGCAGATCTCTTCAGCTCGATAGTAACGGACATCATAATCCCGACGACTGTTATTCAATCGCAAGGAAAGTTAAAAAATTGTGGAAAACTTAGATAAACAGGACCAACGCCGTGCGTCCGGTGTTACATGGCGCGCTATCCTCATTGCCATCTTTTTAATCCCCCCTAATGTCTTTTGGGTCATTGAGGTTGAGTGTGTTTGGCATTCTGGGCATCCAACCACCATTTCTCTCTTCTGGAATGTCGTGCTCAACATCTTTTTCCTCATCTTGATAAATCTTTTCCTGAAGCGTGTCGCTCCACGATCCGCGCTAACGCAGGGCGAGATGATTACCATTTACGCCATGCTCTCTATCGCATCTGGCTTGGCAGGTCATGATACCTTAGCGCTTACAATTCCGGCACTCCCGCACGCTTTCTGGTTCGCAACGATTGAGAATGATTGGGCGGATATGTTCCATACTTACATTCCACAGCATCTCGTTGTTGCAGATAGAGAACTTATCCGAGGATTTTACGAAGGTAACACACCCTTCTATAACGCTAAAATTGGTGGGGCATGGATAATGCCGACTTTGTGGTGGACATCGCTTATTGTCGCACTCGGCACCATCATGATTTGTGTAAATGTGCTGATTCGGAAACAGTGGACAGAACATGAAAAATTAGCATATCCAATTATCCAACTTCCGATGGCAATTACAGAAAGAGGTGGAGCCGCGCAGCTTTTCCGAAGTCGTATCCTATGGTATGGGTTTATCATCGCTGCAGTGATAAATGTCTGGCACGGTTTGGCGCACTTTTTTCCCGTCTTACCGGATTTCAGTGTCCGTCATAACGCACGGAATTGGGGCAGAGTCTTCACTGAAAAACCCTGGAACGCTGTCGGCAATATCCCCGTCCCGCTCTATCCGTTTGTAATCGGTTTAGGGTTTCTTTTGCCACTGGATCTTTCCTTTTCTATGTGGTTTTTCTACCTGTTTGAGAAAGCACAACGGGTTTTCGGCAGTGCTTTCGCAATCCCAGCCCCTTTCCCGTATGGGAGTGAACAATCCATTGGCGGTTGGATGGCGATCTTTGTGATCGCGCTTCTCGTAACGCGCAGACACATTGCAAATGTCGTGCGCACCATCTTCGGCATGCCCGGTGGGATTGACGACTCACAAGAACCGATCCGTTACCGGACAGCACTCTTGCTCATTATCATCTCAAGCCTCTTTATCATCTGGTTCTGTCTGAAGGCGGGAATGACTCTCCCAATTATTCTCCCGTTTTTTGCCTTCTTTTCTGCTATTTCGATTGCTATTACGCGCGTCCGTGCGGAGCTCGGACCTCCCGCACATGAGATGGCAGGGATGTGTAACGCACAACAGTTCTTAGTCAATATTCTCGGAACACGCCGCATCGGACCCAATAACCTAACGGTTTTCCCTTACTTTTGGTTTTTTAGTGGACGTGGATACCGCGAACACATTATGCCCCATCAGCTTGAAGCCTTCAAGATGGCAGAACGGGCAAATATGAACACGAAACGATTGGTGCTTGCGATGGTTATTGCTGTCGTTTTGGGGTCCCTGGCATCGTTTTGGGCGACCCTCAGTGAACTTTATCGGCTCGGCGGTGCCGTCACAGGCGCAGGCGGCGGAATTGGACCCTCGGTTGGGCATATCGGTCAATTCGGTTGGCTGGCGGGGTTGTTCGCTTTCCCGCGCGAACCTGACATCCCCGCAATGAGTTTCATGGCAGGCGGTATGGGCTTCACTTTCTTTCTCATGGTGATGCGGATGCGCTTCATTTGGTGGCCCCTCCATCCGGCAGGTTATCCTATCTCCATGACCGGCGGCGTTGGCTATTTTTGGAGTTGTCTCGTTATCAGTAGTTTTCTCAAATGGATGGCACTCCGATTCGGCGGACCGGGGACTTACCGAACGATGGTCTTCTTCTTTTTCGGGGTTATCCTCGGTGAATACTGTGTTGGCGCATTCTGGAGTGTCTTGAGTGTCATTATTCGTGAACCTATCTACGACTTCGCACCGGGTTAAAATGAGAGTAGTAGACCCACTCCACTGTGCCGTAACAGATAAGTATGAGAGTCGTAGGCACACGCCACTGTGCCGTAACAGGAAAGAAGGACAAGTAGAACGAACTTTAACATCATGGTAAAATTATCAGCAATCTACTTATGCGTGCTGGCAACCTGTTTCATTGGGCTTCCAGCCGGATACGCAGCTGACGAGGGCGCACATGCCGCCGAATTTCTCAGCCACGGCGTTGGTGCCCGTGCTTTGGGAATGGGCGGCGCATTCGTTGCCGTCGCCGATGACGCAACCGCGACTTACTGGAACCCCGCGGGGCTGACCAGGGTCAAGAAACACAGTTTCTCAGCAATGTATTCCGATACCTTTAGCACCGGAGACGGGGGGTGGCTCAGCAGAGGGTTAGTTACCTACAACTTCGTCAACTACGTCTATCAAATCGAGGATATCGGCAGTATCGGTCTGAGTTGGATCCGACTCGGCGTTGATGATATACCGCGCACGACTTTCATTGATGTCAATAACAACGGGTTCCTCGGCGATTTTCAGGATAAAAATGGCAACGGTATCAAAGAAGATGGCGAACCGTATATCGACAAACCCGAAGTTGCCGAGTATTTCAGCAATACCGATAACGCCTTACTCATCTCTTATGCCCGTCAAGTCCACTCCATGGTATCTGTCGGAGGCAACCTCAAACTCCTCAATCAATCCATTTTTCAGAACAGTGGAACCGGTTTTGGTATTGACATTGGCCTGATTGCGGAACCTTACAAGGGTTTACGAGTTGGCGCGATGTTATTAGATGCAACGGGCACGCAAGTCCGTTGGGATACTGCCGACAAACCGACCTTCACTCGCACGCGTCGACTGCGATTCGGCACAGCATACCACTTTGCCGTTCCACGCCTCGGTAAAGGGGCTATTGGGGCGGATTTTGAAACCGACCAAGCCGATCTGGAAATAGGCGGGACTGGCGGTGGGCTTGTCTTACGCGTCGGGGCAGAATATTGGCTCTTCAATACCCTCGCACTCCGTGGCGGCTGGAATGGACATGGACTCTCTGCAGGTGCTGGACTCCGCTTGCGGGTAAATGCTATGTCATTTTTTATCAACTACGCCTTCAATACCCACACCCTCGGTGGCTCACAACGCATCTCCGTCTCTGGGGAATTCTAACCACGCCCCAAGTTACTGTTCGTTCTTTGGATCGTCCCATCTTTGAGATAACTCGTTGCGATATTCTTCCGGAAGGGGGCTATGAAAGATCCCGTGCTGTTGCGTCGCAATATAAAGCCTATCCTTATTGATAACAAGGGAGATCACTTTATCAGGCACACTTGGAGAGATTTGCTCCCAGCGTCCACCCGTATCCAAGCGATAGAGTCCTGTATCGCCAGCACTATAAACTGTAGTGCCGTCCACAGCGAACCTGTCTACAACGATATGCTTCCCCATTCCATCGGTGAGCACACGCCAGGATTCTCCGTTCTGTGAACTCAAAACACCTGTGTCCGTGGCAACATAAACCGTTGAACCCACAAAGAGAATCTCGTTGAAATAGGAAAAGTGGAGTGGAAGACGCGACGTAATATCTTTCCAACTGTTCCCCTCATCCAGCGATTGAAACAGACGACCCGCTCGCTTCCCTACGTAGACAGTTTCCCCCGAAACCGCTAACTTGAAACCTTTTCTCAAATCTTCACTTGACTGTTTGCCGAGGTCTATGAGTCCTGTGTTAATCCATTTCGGATCACCGGGTTTCCATTTGAAAAGCGATCGTTGATGTTCTATGTAAAAAGTTTCACCACTAACTGCGAACCCACCGACTTTTGCAAAAGAGACAATATAAGATAACGCATTTGTTAACTTAGGATCTCTTTCTATATCATCAGGCAAGTAGATTTCTTCTGCCTCTGCTATAGCTGCTACCAGTTCATTGGACAGCATTGCTCCTTGAAAAGCGGTTACTTCTTGAATAGGAGTGAGTACATCACCCTCTACAGATAGGCGAAAAACACGCAGATTGTATTTTTCAGGAACAATCCCATAAAGATCTCCACCTGCACCTATCATCTGTGAATTATAAGAAAAATTAATGTGAGAAAGCTCCTGTTCGGTTGATTCAAATGTCTGTTCATTGCTATCAATGTGAATACTTTTCCATGATTCACCACCATCAGTTGATTGAACAATATCACTACCCGTATGCACGAAGAGTCTGTCGTTCAACCCTATCAAACTCTCCATCCTCGTCCCTAGGATACCATTCATAAATGGATGCCACGAGGCACCAGCATCGGTTGTGCGATGAATCCCAAACTCTCCTGCTCTGTAAAAAGTATTTTCATTAACTGCTACCGCTGGAAAAATATTCTGTGTGATCGCGTTTCTATCGAATCCAAGGTTTGTCCATGTTTGGCCCCTATCATTTGAACGGAAACTGAGGACAGCATCTGAGACCAAGAGTCTCTTACCAGAAGCCAAGATTTTGACCCCACGTGGTGCCCTCATAACAGAAAATTCATCTTTAGGTGTTATCTCAGTCCATGATGCTCCTAAATCGGTTGAGTGGAAAATCTTCCATAGGGGTGTGTTGTCTTTATTTACTATTTGGACAGTATACTTTCCATCTGCCTTAGGGAGTCCTAATACAAAAGGATCGGAGCCCATTCCAGCATAGAGGTTATTTTCTATTACTGCCAAAGAGTGGACAGCATTGTATATCTCCACTGGCAACTGCTCCCACACACCCGAATTAAGGCGATAGAGACCTTCATTTGTGCCAGCAAACACAGTATTTCCAACTGCAGCGACTGCATAAATGCGTTTGACTGACAATCCTTCGTTCAAAGGTGTCCACTGTTTGCCACCATTTATAGAGTGAAAAATGCCATTGTCTCGTAAAGCCAAATACATTGAAACATGATCTTGCGAACTATTTTCTTCAGTTTCATCTGTGATGACGAGTCCAACGGCATGTCCTTTTGGCCGCGGAGCTAAAGCGTTCCATGTCTCTCCATTATCGATTGAAGTAAGCACTTGGTCAGGATAGACGATATAGAGCACGCCTTTATGCTCAGTCATGGGCATCCCGAACCCCCTGATGGGTGTGTCAATATTGATCGGAGTCCATGCAGCCGCATCTGTTGTCAATCTGTAGATATTTGTTGGCGTAGTGGCATAGACTGTGCCGCCAGATGTAGCAAAGATTTCAAATACAGGGCTGCCTTGTGGTCCACTTGCTTGTGTCCATGGTGAGGTAGAGGATCTGAACGAATTATTCTGCGTGTTTGGTGCCAAGACATTCTCAGAAGCCTGTAGGCCTGCCCCCGTATTTTCACTCAGAGGAACATCCCTGCCAGCCTGCGTTCGCACCGCCGGTTTTGAATCGATAGCAAGCGTAATGGGTGTATCAATGATTTCGATCGTCGGTTCAGAGAGTGCTTCAAAACTATACGGCTTTTGAAAACGGAGAAGGTATTGATTGCTCATACCCAGCATCAGCAGGAATACCAATACTGTTGCTGTTCCAAAAGCCATCCACGGGAGCAAAGGTTTCCCAGTCGGAGGCGGTGTCGGTTTCATCTCAGCGACGTGACGCATGATGTTCTGCGTTAAACCCGTGGATATATGAACACCACCGAGAACCTCCTGAACCAGGAGTTCCTCTTCCTGTGCTAAACGCTTTCTCGCGCGCTGAAGGCGGCTCGTAACTGTGTTCACGGACACACCTAAAAATTTGCTAATATCCTTGGACTTCATTCCACCGAGATAGTAGAGCGTTATCACCGTGCGTTCGCTCTCTGGCAGCTTCTCCAAGAGTGTTTTTACGAGGTGATGGCGACGCTCCGTCGCTTCTACCTCTCGCTGCGCTAACACGTAATGGTTGTAAGAGGAGTATTCGATTTCTTCCAGTGGGGTGGATGCCAGCGACTGCATCTTGGATTTGTTCCGTTGAATCCAATTAATGCAGAGCCTGTTTGCTATCACATACAGCCACCCAGCGAACTGACTCGGATCCTTTAGGGTTGACAGGTTTTTGTATGCGTTGAGGAAGGTATCTTGCGTAAGCTCTTCAGCAATGTGAAAATCATCAATCTTTCGCCACACGAGTGCATGGATACTCTTCTGGTACTTTTCGACTAAAGCACTGAAGGCCGTATCATCACCTGCCAAAATTTTTCTGATTAATTGAACATTGTTTTCTTGTTCCATAGAGTTTATCCTAACGGACGAATTTGTCCTTGCTTGCCTTCGTCAGACATCGAGTTTTATAGCACGCCTCATGTTTGCATTTGCGGATGTAAACGCCCCTCTTTCATGTCTATATCGAATTATATACACATTTCAATCTTAAAGAAACAATTTTAGTCTATAGGGGTACAACTGTAAAATGCGTCAATTACTTAGGAATTCCGCAAAGAGGCGATAAATCACCTCACTACGAACCGAAGGATATTGAAAATACGGGTTGTAGTCGCGCAATGGCGCAAGTCGCGTGTGGACTTGCGGGACAATGCGCATTACGTAAGTCCTGTTACTTTAACACAAGTTGCCACTCTTGTAGCATAATCTGTTAGATTGTGCCTGCAAAGATTTTCATGCCCCGCGGATCATCAACGCCTTTGAGTGAAAAGCGAGGACTGAAGGTCTAAAATCTTGTAAGTAGCAACTTAAGTTACTTTAATCAAACTAAAAGGGTAGCATGGGAGAATTAGGGTGGGGTACAACTGTAAAATGCTTCAATTACACCTTCTGTTCGGACTCCCATCGGAACTTTGTTTCTCGTTTTCCTCCGAGGCTTTCGAGTTTCTCACTAATTTTCAGCGTCTGTTCAGTGAGAAGGTGCTCATTACCGATTGTTTCGACGTTGAGTCTTAACAATGGTTCGGTATTTGATTCTCGGAGATTGAATCGCCAGCTGCCGTGTTCAGGAGCAGAAGCGTAGGGATTTGTGAGAAATCTAACTGATAAACCGTCAATTGGTGTTTCAGTGCAAGGACGGTTTCCCAAAGAACGTATCGTTTGTCGGATTATTTCGAGGGCATCTTGGATATGCCCACAGGTTTCAAATGAAAAATTGATTTCACCGGAGACAGGATACTCTGATCGGAGCCGATCAACAGATTCAGCGAGGGATGCTCTGTTTGTGCTAAGGTATTCAAGAATAAGCAGAAACGGAATCATACCGTTATCGGCATAGAAATTGTCTCGGAAATAGTAGTGCCCGCTCGCCTCTCCAGCAAAAAGTGCGTTAGTTTCACGCATGTGGATTTTGATAAACGAATGTCCACATCGACTGAGAAGGGGTATACCATTTGCCCTAATAATGGTACTCTCTACTGCCCAGATAGCGCGCGGATCAAAAATCACAATGCCGTTTCCTTTTTCCCGCAGAAGTGTTCCAGCAAGTAACGCTGTAATATAGCAGCCCTCAATGAATTCTCCATTTTCATCAAAAAAGAAGCATCTGTCGGCATCTGCATCCCACGCAACTCCCAAATCCGCCCCTGTCTGTCTAACCACTTTGGTCGTTAATTCCCGATTCTCCGGTCTTAATGGATCGGGACGTTCCGCAGGAATTTGAGAGAACGTGCCATCGGGTTCAGTGAATAACCGTTCACAGATATGGAGCGGTGTCCCCGCTAATAGGCGTTCGACAACCTGACCGGCAAGCCCACTATTCGCATTGATGACAATCCGCTTTCTGGATAACTGCTCCAAATTCACAAACGAACGAAGGTGTGTGAGGTATGCTTCTAAGAACGATTCGGGCTGAAGGCACTCGCGACAAGACACCTTCTGCTTTTCAAATAGAATATCGCTTCCAAGAGCATCGCGGAGATCATAAAGACCGGTGTCTGATGAAATTGGAGTAGCATGCCGACCGACCAGTTTCATGCCGTTATATGCCGCAGGATTGTGAGAGGCTGAGATGATAATCCCCCCGTCTGTCTGATAGTGCGCCACAGCGAAATAGAGCATATCGGTCGAAATTCGACCCAGATTGAGGACACCAACACCTGAATCTATAAGTCCCTCGATGACTTTCTGCCATAGCTGCGGTGAACTCTCACGGACATCGTGCCCCACTGCGACGGTTTTCGGTCGAAAATGAGCCGCGAAGGCGCGGGCAATTCGGTAAAAGTCGTTAGGCACAAAGTCTACACCGAAAACGCCACGGATATCATACGCTCGGAAAATATTACAGTTCATTGGAAGGCTCCGTTTTGAAAATACTGTCGCGCATACGCGAGTCGCTCCGGAACCCCAATATCAATCCAAGTCGCATCAGTTTCCAAAGCATAGAGATCGGAAACCGATGGAAAAACGTCTCGCTCGATTGAAAAAATTTCCTGATGTTTAGGAAATGTATCAGCAATTGTTTGATTAAAAAGATACACACCCCCGTTTACGTATCCGGCACGGGACATGGACTGTTTCTCACGAAACGCTCGGATTTTTCCGTTGCTGTCCGACACAATCTCACCATACTGGCGAACGTCCTCAACATGTACACTCAGCAACAGACCTGTCATTTCCGTATGAAACCGATCTAACATATCTTGAAGCGAGAAGTCCGTTACGAGAACATCACCATTCAGCACAAAAAACGGAAAAGTGTGGATATGCTTCATGGCGTTGGCGATTGCCCCACCGGTGCCAAGTCTTCTATTTTCTTTGGCATAGCGGATGTGCATACCTTCACGGTAGCCTCCAACCTGTTCATGGAGCATGTCGTGTAGGTGTCCCGAAGCCAAAATAGTCTCCTTGACACCTACCGCTTTTAGCAAGCCAAGTTGCCAATCTAAGACAGTGTGTCTACCAACTTCCAATAGAATTTTGGGTTTTTTTTTGCTGATATTTCCGAGTCGCGTCGCCAAACCGCCACACAAAATAACTGCTTGCATGGTTTCCTTCTATTTCCTTTTACGAGGAGTGGCAGAAAAACCGTCACGTCCTTTGTTTCTATGTTTAGGATGGCACGCATGCACTATTCGAGGATATACAAGTTCCCTCTGAATTCCGCTTTGTACACCAAACTACGCACTCTTCTCCTTCATCACAAACCAGAGTGCAATTGTCGCTGGCACTAACAGGAGAAGTAAACATTATTTGAGTCAGCAAGAAACTCCCAATTCCCACAGTTAACACCAGCGGTGCCTTGACCCCAGTTTTGCCCTCCTCAGATTGCAAAAATGTATGAATTCTACGACGTAGATTTTTCTTCATTGGGTTCACCTCCTTTCTCTTATCGGTAATTCTTATCAACATTTTCATTTCCAGAATAAACAACATCCATAAGGGAACAGGCCTTCTGGAAATGCTTGAAAACAAATATAACCTCAGCAGTTCTGAAATTTTGAATAACATCGCTGCTAAAGTGTTTTCAAGATGATAAATCTGAACGCTATTTCTTTTTCATCTTTGCCCATATTGTAGTAAGTAACTGCGGTTGTGGTGAAACCGGCAACGCATACGCCGGATTAAACCAATCTGCCAAAGTGTTTGCTTGAAGAGCCCTTTCAGTATGAGTTAACTGTTCTGGAACGCGGTTAGCCAAGTTTATTTTAAACAGTTGAAAGTAGCCTCTAACCTGCTGGTTGTAAATCAGTTCGGTGCCATCCGGCGACCACGTGGGCCAGATAGCCTCTGGTCCAGCCTCATTGACAATTTGTTCAAGTCTTGTGCCATCCCGCTTTACAATAAAAATTGTTTCATTATCAAACCATGCATCTGGTATAACAAATCGCTCCCCTGGCAACACTCCAGGCGGTGGTTCTATAGGTTGAAGAATCCAGGAGAAGGCAAGTTTGTCCCCGGCAGGAGACCACGCAGGTTTACTTTGCCATGCTATTCCGTCTGGACGAAGTTTTTTTTCAACTCGGGTACGCAAGTTGATCAAGACAATTCGGCGTTGTCTGCAAAAAGCAAGTTCCTGAGTGTTAGGGGACCATGCTGGCTGAACCCCCGCTCCTAATTGTTCTTCATGCTTACCCTCAATTGTCGCAGTATAGATGAATCTTTCGTTCGCCTCAATTCGTTCGTATGCGATTTGTTTACCGTCTGGGGACCATGTGGGGTGGTGCCTATATGCGGGATTGCTGAAGATTCGCCTAACATTTCCGCCATCGGCATCCATGAGATATAGGTCGCGCATCCGCACTCGGTCTGATACAAAGAGAATCTCTTCTCCTGTGGGGGACCAGGTTGGAAATAGGTCATCTGCGGGATGATTCGTTATGTTAACCTGCCCACTTCCATCTGGATTCATCAAGTAGATTTCTCGACTAATCTCATCCGCTGAGGTAAACACAATTTTCGCTGTTTTTGGGGCTTTTGCCCATGTATTACAAAAACTTAAACATACGAGGATTAGACCGAAACTATGAAAGATTTTGGTAAGATCCATGTATTTTCTCCTCCCTTAAAAAGAAAGAGGTAAAAGCATTAGCGATGGAACATGGCGGTTCTTCGCCGCCATGTTCTTAGCCTTCTAATATGATTTCCTTAAGTCACAAGGAAATCTCATGCACATTCCATGATGCACGTTAGGTTTCCATTTTCATCTGGAGGGCCATAACATTTCTGTACACAAAGCCCATCTCTTCCACAATCAGCATGATTCACGCATGTCCGGGCTTCAGCAGAGGTTCCGATAATTGCCTGTGCCAGGAGGACACTGCCAGTAGCAATACCAAGGGTCAAAGGACCTTTGACACCCACTTTGCCTTCCTCAGAGGCAATGAATTCACGGATTTTACTACGAATGTTCTTTTTCATCTCAGGTTTTCTCCTTTCTGCCGGTGCTTCTACTCCGGCGAGATTTATTTCCCAATTTTGGTTGGGAAATTCATTTCCGAGGCGAATTAATTCGCTGTAGGAGCAGAGCTCTCCCCTTGGAAATGCTTGAAAACAAATATAATTTTAGCAGTTCTGAAATTTTGAATAATATTACTGCTAAAGTGCTTTCAAGGTGATAAATCTGAAGACTATTTCTTTTTCATCTTTGCCCATATTGTAGTAAGTAACTGCGGTTGCAGCAAAACAGGCAACGCATACGCCGGATCAAACCAACTTCCAAGGTGATGTCCTGATCCAATATGCGTCAGTTGTATAGCTTCATCATTCTCTAAATCTATTCTGAATATTTGCAAATCATCACCATCATCAGCTTGAACGTAGAGAAGAGCATTTCCCCTTGGAGCCCAGGTGGGTTCACCAGCTGACGAGCCTTTTGGAGCAACAATTTGTTGAACTTCTGTTCCATCACGGTTCATAATGTAGATTGTTTCCACCTCAAATCCTTCGGGCTGCCATGCAAACGCGATCTTTTCACCATTTGGAGACCACATAGGACCTCGAACCCACATCGGAACTTTAGGAAAGGGGAGGAATGTTTGTTTTCTCGTTCGGACCCTTAGCAAACTGATACGCCTGGGTTCGTCAAATGCTCCACTGAGAAAAGCTATCTCTGAGCCATCAGGTGACCAGTCAGACAAACGGCCAATAGCCATTTGTTCCTCTTCTTTTCCATCTATTGTCGCGATGTACACAAACCCTTCACCCCGTTCAATCTTGGTATAAGCAATTTGTCTTCCATCAGGTGACCAAACTGGATGTCTTCTATCCGCTGATTTTTCAAACACTCTTCGGACGTTTGTACCATTTGGATCCATCAGATACAGATCCCAACTCCCCAGAAAGCGGTCTCGATCTGAGGCAAAAAGAATCTGTTCACCTGTCGGGGACCATATCGGTGAAACATCATCTGACTTATTGTGACTTATATTCGCCTGTTGTGTTCCATCCGGATTCATCAGGTAGATTTCTCGGTTGCCATCCCTACCCGATGTAAACACAATTTTCGCTGTGATAGGTGCTTTGGCTAGCGCAAGGTAAAAGTCGGGGCATAATAGTACAACACTTAAGATATAATAGATATAGAGGTGCTTATGTCTCATAAGATAGCCCTCCGGAAGTGATGATAGAGGTAAAAGTAGTCCAGTTCTAAGCTAAGTCTTCGATTCCTATAACTTATATATTATTCTCCTCAACTATAGAAGCAAATAATTGGGCATTGAAATGCTGAGGGCACCTAGAGAAAGAACTATAACGCCCTCAGCAGGTGCTAACGTCTTACGGACTTACACAACTACCATCCGGATGACACGCCCAAGGCGGATTTGGACAATCGGCGTGTTTCTGGCAAGGTATTGCAGCAGCTTCTGGTGCTCCTACGATAACCTGTGCCAGTAGCACGCTACCGACCGCCGCCCCGAGTGTCAATGGGGATTTGACTCCCACTTTTCCATCTTCGGACTGGACGAATTCGCGAATTTTACCGCGAAGGTTATTTTTCATCTCGATTTTCTCCTTTCTGCCGGTGCTTCTACTCCGGCGAGATTGATTCCCCAACTGAAGTTGAGAAACCCATTTCCAGGACGAATACTATCGCTACGGGAGTGAAGCTCTCCCCCTGGACATGCTTTCTAATGTCTTTTCAAAAGGCTTATCAGCCTTGTGGGTTGTTTGAGCCATGTTATCCAATTCATGCCCTGTAATTACTGGCACGGGGTTCCACTCGCTCGCAGGAGTTGATTGGCTCGAAATTGATGGTTATCCACTAAAATCGTCG
>JAGWBV010000076.1 GCA_021295715.1 Candidatus Poribacteria bacterium
GTTTCACCCGATGTAATGGCTGATGCCGTCAATACCCTTCTTACCGATGAGAAGGCACGATTGGCATTAGGGCAGAAGGCGAGAGAGAGGGCACTGACTTTTACGTGGGATAAAACCGCACAGAAAGTTGTTGCTTTGTTCAGAAAACTCAAACAAATTCGACACTTAGAGAACGGATATAAACGTCACTTTGCTGTCTCTTTCGCTCCGTATCTTAACAACAGGCGAAGACAGATTGAAAATCGAGCGATATTGAACAACATTACCCTCCAAAAGGAGAGACCGCTGATGAAGGATCACTACGCACAATCCATAGAGGAGGGTTTGTCTCTGGCACTCCTGAGAGAACATAGCCGACATGAAGTCGAAGCCGTGTTACATCATTTATATGGTCAGGATAGAGCCGAAGCGATTCTTGAAAAGGTTTTAGGCTTTCAGGAAGCCACAAGCGGATAGAGGCGAGTAAGACCATGATTGAATTTCCCCGCAATTTACATAATCTTCATCAATTCAAACGCAATGGTGAGCAATTTGTTGCCGATCTTGATGCCGGTGTTGTTGTTCCGGTGACTGAAGTTGTCTGTGATGTCTTGAATGTCTGTGGCACCTCAGAGACAGATGCCATTATTGAATCTCTTGCTGATAAACATGGTTCCCGTTTTGAGATTCTTAAGGCACTCGCTTTTCTCGCTAAACTTTCGGAAATGGAGATACTGTTTTCGTCGGATCCATCTGACCTTGAAGCATCTCAGCGTAATGAACGATCGAAAATCTATGTGACACCGGGCGTTTTCGAGAGCAGAGAAAGGACCCCTTTCTTATTGAGCATCGCAAATCACAGTCTGATAACAGTGTTGGCACAGCATGCGGATGTTTATCTTGCCCTGCCTGAAACGGTCAACAATCAGGACGTTGAAGAGAATTTACAGGTTCAAGGTGTTCAACCGATTTTCTTTAGAAACGATCGCACATTTTCACCAGCAAAGTTTATTCCGAAGGATTGCGATGGCATCCTCGCTTTAACGCCTCTTACCGTAGGGGAACAGGTTTTCCTAAAATTTAACACAATTCCGGTTGTCCTTCGTTTGTCTAACGCCGCTTTGATGCGTCATGCAGCGAGAAACATATCTCTTGAGAGGTGTGCAGCATTGAAACATTTCGATGCCTTTGCGTGTGATGCTTCGTGGACACAGGACTTCTTTTCAGATTTCGTTCCCGATATGTGTGTTTTTCATCATATCCCTTATGGTGTTGATACATCTGTTTTCAAACCGATGGATAAAACGAAATGTAAGAATCAGTTGTCTCAAGCACTCGGGAATGAAGAAATTTTGCAGAAACCGTTGGTGGGAGTTGTACCAGGACTGAATCCACACGAGACGCTTCGCTTTTTGCGAAAATTACGGTCTGCAAACCCTGATCTTAACTACCTTGTTATTCATTCCAGCCTGATGGATGATTTCACAGATGATGGTTGCGTCAACTTCTTTAATATTGCGTCTCAGCAAGACAAAGAGGCGAGTCCTTTCATCTTTAATGCTTTAGACGCATTGGTGTTTCCGACAATTCTCGGTGCATCACCGCTACTCCTACTTGAGATAGTGGCATGTGGTATTCCAACGGTTGTTTGGGGGCATTCCGTCCCTAAAGAGATGTCAGGTGCTTGCCGATTCGTTCAAGTTGCCCCAAGTCTTTTTGACCCGGTTCAACTACCGGTCAAATCAATATCGCAGGAACTGAGATTTCTCTTTGAAAACCCTGACGAGCAGAGACGTTTAGCGCAGGACGGATTAGAAGCTATTTCAGCTTACACATGGGAAGCAGCCATCCAGCGAATCCTCAACTTATTTAGAGATCTTCGCAGTCGCCCGGTGCGCCAATCTAATCCTGCGAAACATCGATTGTTGTTTAAGAAACATTACAATTTGGTATCTGGTGAAATTGAGTCAGAAGCATTGGAATTATCAAAGGCCCCGAGTTTGGAGCAACCTTCTCCGGTTGATGTAGAGCGAGCGATTGCCATGACTTTGCTAGAGGAACATACACCGATGGAAGTTAGAACTGTGCTTCAGTCCATTTGTCAGGAACCCGAACGTGCCGAGAAAATCTTAGAAAATCTTATTTGAAATTGGGTTTATAGACAAGTCGCAGATTTAACATGACGAGTATGGGATATCTCAGAAATCAATGCGTTGGAAAGTTTTGAAAGTCCAACCTCAAAACTAATCTTGTGAGTTTAAATGATGCTAAGTTATCAAAACCTCTCTATTGTTCTTCTTCTACTCTTTTGTCTGCATGCGACTTACACAGATTTACGAGAAAGAAAAATCAAGAATTTTTGTAGCTACGGTGCCGTCTACGCTGGGATTCTTTGTCACGTTATCTCCGTCTTGTCAGGGAATAGTCCGCTTTTAGGCAGTATAGCGATCCTTCTGGGGGGGTTCTGCATTGTTCTCGCACTTTATTGGTTCGGCATCTTCGCCGCTGGAGATGCTAAACTCGTTTGGGGGGCATCGCTGCTGATGCCGGTAGGGTTATTTGCAGAAGCAAACGCGTTCGCGCAGTACACACCGATAGCCCTCATTATCAACATGTTCGCGCCTTACTTCTTGATTCTTGTAGCGTATCTCTTCATCAAGACGAGGCTACAACAGAAATTGCAGGCTTTTACACTCATCTTTCAACAAGAGGACTTTCGTAAACAGATTTTTGAAATGGTATTCCGTCTCATTTTTCTACTTGGGCTGGGGCAGTTTGTTACACTCTCACTGGGCGGGTTAGGGATTGAATTGGGATTTTGGCATCAGTTATTGATCGTGCTGTCTTTGTATTTTACCCTCAGTCACTATATAACAAAATACAGTCTGGAAAAATTCCGTAACTCTGTTGGCAGTGTAGTGCTGATTGCGTTGATGATCGTCACAACACCTTGGAGCCTGAGTGCTTGGTCAGCAGCTTATATCCCATTTTTGAAGATATACCTTGTTTATATTGTTATTTTCTTCTTTGGTAGAAATTTCATTTATAATTTGGATAGCATGGTGTTAGGTCGAGAGATAGACATCTCTGATTTAAGAGAGGGAATGGTCCCTGCTGAACAGATTGTTAAAACTGAAGGGGACGATGGAGAAGTAACTTATAGCAAAGAAGGTTTCGCGCTCCCGAATGTGTTAAACTCGAATATTATCCTTGGGACGTTGCCGGGCGGTGTCTCGAAAGAGAAGGCGGCAGAATTGAAACAACTATCAGAAGAAGGCGAATTTGAGGATTTTGAGAACAAGATCCGCATCCAACGCTCTTTACGTTTCGCGCCTGTGATCTTTTTAGGTGTTATCTTGACTATTCTATGCCGAGGTCCTTTCTTCACGTGTTTTCAGTGAATGTGCTTTTATGAGGAATCATCAGAAGGATTTTCCGGTTTCGGCGATATTATTAACACGACTCAGAGAAGAATAAATAGCACAAATCGTTATTAACAAAAAAATGAAAAAGGAGTTATAGCATGGCAAGATCGAGAATTTTTTATATATTCACACTTCGAGAAAAAAAGAAAAAGAAGGATTTGAAGAAATTCCTTGAAACGCAATGGCTTCCAGTTCTACAAAATGCCCCCGGGTGCTTAGAGGTTGAACTGCTGGACACCTATCAAGATCGAGCTGGATATTGTGTGTCAGAACTTTGGGAAAATAGGGAGGTACACCTCAAAAGCACGGCAAAGCTGTGGCGTGAGACCCATGCGCATCTTCAGCAAGAAGTTAGGGATTACGCCACGATTGACTTTCTCTGGAATTGTATGATTTTAGACGTTTAAGCGTCGGATATATTACGCGATCCACAGAAGTCTCAGACAAGATATATTCTGCTTTGTTTCATTGTTAGCGTTGCGTGCCCAAGTCTCGGATATCACGGTTTCTGAGGGAACCCAACTGCTTAAGTCGCCCCCATGTCGTGGTGAGTTTTCCTGCTGCTTCGACTGCAAGTGGGAGACCAGTTTCCGCACCGCCTATACCGACCAGATGATATGCATTGCCTGATGCGTCTGAGAATTCCCGTGTGCCGCTCGTCTCATCAAAATGCCACAACGCAGCTGTCTTTGCGTCATTTTTGAACTTGCCGTCTGGCATAAAGCCTTTTTTGTCGACATCGTAACGAGCCTCCGTTGAGATGCGAACTTCATCAATATATCCAGTGAAGGAATCCCAAAACCATAGTTCGTTCGGACCAACAGGCACCTCAATTATTTTTCCAAACCCTCCAAGCACGAAGTCCAGTGGACGCGAAGCATTGTGTCCAAGAGGATCCCCGTGTGGCCATATCGCTACGAAATCATTGACAATCATTGTTGTGTGAGGCCCATTTGACTGATAAGCGATGTGGTGCCATTGGTTCGACTCAAGCGGGATCGGGAAAGGTAATCTCCGCCCGAGTTTTCCCTCTCTATAGGCACTCATTAGCAAGATTAGGTCCCCCTTCGGGGGCTCGATATTTAGCACATTAGCCAGATCATTTACGAACGGTTGAAATTCATCGTTCACGATGAACATGCGCGCCTGTTGATGGAGTATCGTCAATGACGTGTTTCCATTGTCGGGGGGTGTGGTGGGATATACCCATGCTTCGATGGTGAACTCTTCCGTGCCGTTGGGTAAAAGCCTACCAAAGGTTTTAAAGTCTAAAACGGCGTAGTCGTCGTCCCCATCGAGGACTAAATAGTTTCCACCTGCGGGTGAAGCGGGTGGAAACGCTTTAGCACTCAGCGGAATTAATATAAGTAAAAGACATATGGGGAGGTGTCGGTATATCATTTTTTCTCTCCTTTTGATCCGAAATATAGCGTTTATAAGACGTTCTCTGCATCTCTACCATGGGGACATCCTCCAGGGATCCTATTAAAGATTTGTTGTCTTGTAACCAAGTATTGCAGAGTCGATTCGTGATGACATAAAGCCAGCCAGAAAACTGACTGAGGTCCTTTAACTTTGGGAGGTGCTTGTATACTCGAACAAAGGTGTCCTGGGTAATCTCTTCGGTATGATGAAAATTACCAATCCTCCGCCAAGCCAAAGCGTGGGCACCTTTTTGATGCTTGCGGACTAATGCAGTGAATGCTTTGCTGTTGCCTGACAAATCTTGTGGATGAGTTGAGCATCACCTTCTACTATTAGAATTCTCCATCATGAACAGATTTGGGAAAACGTCCATTGTGGGTGCCGCAAATTCCCTAGAGTTGGAAGTACAGTGACCTTTCGCTTTCCTCGCAAATAGTATACCAAACACAATAGCAAACCTAAACCCTTAATTGATTGTTTCTATTAAAGACTGCATTTTTTCACCAAAAACGTGCATAATCTGAAAAAATTGAAAAAATAGTTCAAGTTCAGATTTTTCAAATTCCCATTGAAATTTCGTTTCTCGCCTACCTCCACTGCTTTCAAGTTTTCCACTGATTTTCGTCATTTTTCAATGAGGAGGTCCTCGTCCGCTAATACCTCCGTCAAAGCCGTTTCAAGTTGATCATATCTATTTGTTCCCACGCTATATACGCAGGACCGTATCGTCCCTGTGTCCGGTTCATACCGACGACAGAAAATCGGCGGGAATGGAGTTCCTTCTGTCCTAAAATCCTCAGTTTTTCGCTGAAGACTCTCTTCAAACATTTTGACGAGCTCTCGCGCAGCGTTCTTACTGTCCGAGATATCCGATATGTGCATCTATCCACTCCAGTCGGTCCTGCAACCATGTTTTCAACTGGTGTACCTCTTGTTCATAGGTGGACGGATTGGATTGAGGATTGCCGAGAACGCTGACCCCAAGCACTGGCCATCTCTCAAAGTTCCTTGATTGTGCCTTGGATAGATATTCAGCAGTTCGATCAATTTCCTCCAGGAGCTTTGAAGTCGTAAGTTCATCTTTCCGAAGAGCTCGCCACCTCTTAACGAGTTTTCGTTTGAAGTTTTCGTCTGTTAGTAATCGATCCCACCAAAAGGGGACGGGGTTTGTATGAATCAACCACCCATCCGTTTCCCAACCGTTATTAAAATATGCATTGCCCATTGATAAGTTGAAATCCCAGATGGGTCCCATTTTCAGTTTGGTGTTTCTATCTTTGTACATATAGGTGCTGTTCCGGAATCCATCTATGTTTCTGAAAAGTTCATTGATGATGAAATGATCGATAAAAGTATCCGTATGAATATACTCGACATATTCACCGCGATCTGGGGCTTTTAACGACGATTCAAATGCGCTCATATAGTTCCGAATCCACGCTTTTTGGGCAGCGGATATTTGGTTTCCTTTCGGATATACATGAATCAACCGTGTGCGGTAATCCGTAAGAAAGTACCTGTCATTAAGGTCAATTTTGTCGATTTTCAGGATATAGCCCCCCGTGATTTCCGACGGTTTCTCCTGTGTTGACTTCAGCGATTGAATATTGACCCGGTTTTTCCCGCGCTTAATCTTTTCCATCAGTAAGTAAACACCAACATAGTGTTTTTGTCTAATCTTTGTATCCCCTGAATCATTAAGAAATACTTCGACAAACTTTGTTCTGATTGCATACCTACCCATTCGATTACTGAACTCGTACGCCAGGTAATTCCGCATAAGGGTTTTATCCGAATAGGGACCATTCAAAATCCAGTCGGATTCCGCTGGAAGTTGCAGCAGCGATACATCTTTATCATTTCCACTATCGTCCTGAATTTCAAAACCGTACTGCTTTTTCGGAAACGCCTGTGAAGTTTTCCCTCGGACCTCTATACCGATTTTCCCATCAAAATGGACGTGTGGGCTATTCAAGGCGTTTCTGCCGCCAGATTCATCGTAAATAATCTTCATCCGCGCAGAAATTTTGGGCTCGTCAGGAATCCATTTCCCAAAGGTATCAATAAGAACAAGCGGTAAAATCGATGTCTTCTCCTTGATGGCAAAGCAACTTGTAGGAATGGATAACAGAACACCGCTCAGAAGCAAAAGTGTGATTTTTTTTACAGAGGCATTTATAGTAGATTTTAGCATTTATCTTGCGCTTCGATTAACGTGTTAATCTGTTCTGATATGGAGTCTGTTAGAATCACAAACTTACCGGTCATGTCCTCTCGGGTGAGCGGGACCAATATTAGATACGTCGTCAAGTCTTCAAGTAGCTCTGTGGAATTGAGAGCGAGCCCTGGAACACCGTACGCAAGTGCCTCAAGCACCATGGAAAAGGATATGCCAATAACCGTTGGAAGCTGATATGGTCGCTACTGACATCCAAACACAATAACGAACCGAAACCCTTAATTGTTGATTGTTTCTCTTAAAGACTGCATTTTTCGGCAGAAAACGTGCATAATCTAAAAAAATCAAAAAATAGTTCAAATTCACATTTTTCAAGCAGATTTTTCAAATTCCCGCCGAAATTTCGTTTCTCGCCTACCGCCACTGCTTTCAAGTTTCCTACTAATTTTTGTCGTTTTTTCAAGGAGGAGGTCCTCGTCCCCAATCGTTTCAACGTTGAGCCGTAGGAGCGGATCTGTGTTAGATTCCCGAAGATTGAATCGCCAGCTGTCATGCTTCTGACTATCAGAAGCAGACAGAGCACCCACTGAGAGAAACCTGACAGATAAACCATCAATTGGTGCTTCAACACATGAATTCCCCCAACACTGTATCATATCGTTGACTGCATCTAGTGCTAAGTCAACGTTGTTTTGACAGATAATCTAAAAGATGGTATACTGAGACCCAAACAAATGAATCTTCTCACTTGGAGTCTATTATGCCAGCGAAACAATACTCTGTTATGCTTGAGCAGGACCAGCGAGAGTCTCTCATCGGTCTGATCTCTACCGGAAACCAAGCCTCCGCCCGAAAACTCACGCGTGCGAGAATCCTGCTGAAAGCGGATGAAGGCCAGTTTGGACCCGCATACGCCGATAAACAGATTCAAGAAGCGGTTGAAGTCTCCGCGTCTACCATTGAGCGAACCCGCAAAACCTTTGTGCGTGAAGGACTCGAAGCCGCCTTGACCCCGAAAAAGCCATCTAAGCCCTCAAGACCGAAAAAGTTTGATGGTGACACAGAAGCCCATCTGATCGCTCTGGCGTGTTCAGATCCTCCAGAGGGACACGCCCGATGGACGCTGCGCCTGTTAGCTGAGAAAATGGTAGAACTCCAGCATTTTTCGAGTATTTCTCATGAGTGTATCCGACAGGTTCTAAAAAAAACCAACTCCGCCCCTGGCGCGTGCAGCGATGGTGTATCCCCGCAGCGGCTTCGGCGGCATTCGTGACGGCGATGGAAGCCGTCTTAGACCTCTATGGGCACCCTGAAGACCCGAGGTATCCTGTGGTGTGTGTGGATGAGACGAGTAAACAACACCTTCAGGAAATGCGTCCACCGATCCCGCTAAGGCCGGGTAAACCTTACCGATATGATCCTGAATATAAACGCAATGGCGTGAGCAATCTGTTTATGATTTTCGCACCCTTTTTGGGGTTTCGACACGTTGAAGTCACTGACCAACGCACGAGCATTGATTTCGCACATATCTGCCGAGATATCGTCGATGTGCATTTTCCAAAAGCAGAAAAGATTCTGCTGGTTTGCGATAATCTCAATACACACAAGCCGGGGTCGTTGTATAAGGCGTTTGATGCACAAGAGGCCGAGCGGATCGCTGAAAAACTTCAGTTTCACTATACCCCGAAGCATGGGAGTTGGTTGAACATCGCCGAGATTGAGTTTTCTGTGCTAAGGCGGCAGTGTCTTTGTAGGCGTATCCCCGACCAACAGACCCTCAAGCGCGAGGTCCAGGCATGGCAAAACCGGAGAAATCAACAAGGGGCGACTGTCCGCTGGGGGTTTACCGCTGACGATGCCCGCATCAAACTCAAACGACTCTATCCTTCAACAGAGAGTTGACTTAGCACTAGTAGTCGTTCAACAAATCTGGAAAAATGAGAATAACCGCCTTCAATTCTCCTAAAAGTTGGAAAAAATAGACTATTCTGTGACACAGATGCTATCCGTGCATTAAGGGAAAGAACTGTTTGATTTCTTAAAAATCTTGATCGACGAATCTGTGCAGACTTCTCTTCTCCCGTTCCAAATTTCCATACAAGGTGCAAAGTGTCCCCTCTATTCTTATGGTCATTGGATGAAGCCATAGAAAAAGAAAACTGGTCGGTTTCAATTAAAACAAACTCAAACGGAATTTCAGTAATAATCCGGTGAAGGTTTCCACTAATTAAGTACCACATCAACTTTAGCAGAGTCGTTTTACCGCAACCGTTTGATCCGGTAAAAATGTTTAAATCAGGATTAAACTTCAATCCATAATCAAATTGGTAATTCAATCCGACAACTTCAAGTCTTTGTATCATGCTTCTTTATCTCCTTGCTTTGATTCTTCGAGTTCTGGCGATGTTCATTCTGAGCGTTCTCTAAAGTGTGGAATTCGCCCACATAGCGTTTTATCTACCTATATGAGCGTATGTGGTAAGTATATTTTTAAGTGTAGATACAAAGCCAAGACTCTACCGCAGAAACCAACAGGTATTCAATATGTAAAACGAGGTATCGCTCGTTGGCTCGCTCACACCTTGTCACAGCTGAGGCTTCGGTCGCGGATCACCGGTAACGGACAAGGACTCCACCATTACCAACGGCAGTGGATGTTCTCTATGAATCATCGCCACCGTTTTGACTATCAACGGTATAGAAAGCCACATACGCGCCGATCCACCCCAGCGGTGTACCGATCAGGATACCTACTAACGTCTCTGTAAGAATCGTGCGATTAAAGAACCAATCCGAAATAAAAATAGCGGCGATAATCAGTACGACAATAATCAGCACACCTATCATCAGTATCTTCCGTTCGACTTTCATCATGTATTCCTTCACTCCTGCAAATTCCGAAACCCTGTTCCCGATTTCCCTTGATTTGGAAGATGTTTTGGGAACCTGGGAGTCTGGGGGTACATCGTTCCATCCAACGCCTTTTCTCCAACATCCTGTGGTCCTATGTGGTGCACGGGGGTATCCACCTGCGGGAACGGGTTCGCCTGTGCCTTGAGATAGGCGTTCGGATCGTGAGACACAGCCCCTGCCCCATGAAGGTACTTTTTCGTAAGGGTGAATATGTCTCACCGCCCAGTTAAAAAAATGGATTACTCTGTGGAAAGGAACGATTCTATCTTCCTTATCCAACGCCCTTGTTTCGCGAAGTCAGTTTCCTTAATTCCTATCGCGTCTAACCATGTTTTCCAATATTTTCTCATATTCTCAAAGTTACCGCCTTCTTTCATATCTATTTCAACCATCAAGAACTTTACATTGTAATTGCGAAAACCTTTATCAACTGGCAACAAGTCCTTACTCATGTCTATTCTTTTCCCGTCTATGAGATGCATGCAGGTACCTTCGGGACGTTCCGATTGAATATCATCATCAAAAATAAGGTAACCGTCGGAAAGGCATATAATACGGTTCTGATAACCGCCGTAAAAGTAATCCTTTGCTTCAGATTGAAACCAATCCCAAATATCGGAGCCGGTTTGCTTGTGTTCCGCAACAAAATCGTAAACTTTCGGGATTTCACCAAGTAATGCATCTCTCTGTTTTTCAAACTCAGGGTAACCGTTCTCCTTCCCTGGATCCCTGAGTTCTAATTTCCTCATAATCTTCGGTGGGATCGCAGGCGTTTTAAGCTGATCAGGAACAACAAAAGTGAGACGATGCGGATATTGAATCATTTCATTCCCATTCGCATCAATTTCACGAAGATGTGCCTGAACAAGTTCATCAAACTGGGTAACAATCTCTGTGGCAATTTCAATATCGTTTTCCACTTGCCCCGGTTGAGAAACACGATCCGATGTGTCAAGAATCACGATGACATTTACAGGCGCATACACAGATGACTTTGATTCTTTCCCGTCCGATTCGCCCAAGTTCAAAAGACTTAAAAATAGCATATAGATAACTACAGAAATTTCCATTTTCCGCATATAAGAACTCCTTCATTTACTGCAAAGAGGCTTTGAATCCTTCAAGCGTCTCGTTTGCGAAGTGCTGAATGTGTCTAATTTGCGTCGAAACATCATCAGACAACTCGGTTCGACGCTGTGCTACATACCGACACCATCCGCTCACGAATTCGTTTGCGTGTGCTTCCAACTTCTTCATGTCAATGCGTTGTTTCGACGCTTTGTTTGATAAAGCCTCAATTTCAGTTTCACACTGATTAATTTCCTGCTGGAGACTTTCGATCTGCTCATTGCGTTCATCAATCTGACGGTGCGAGTTTTCTTTTTCGGTTGTCAGGTGGGTAATTTCCACTTCAATCGGGTGCTTGTGAGTTGCAACGCGTGCATTCAACTGTTGCCTGAACGTTTCTTCTTTTTCTTGCTTGAGTTCGCCAATACGATTTTCCAAGAACTGAATCTCGGTCGTCAAGGCGTTTAATTGAACCAAACGGTCATTCTTTTCGACGCGTATCTGCTTCTCAAATTGATCGGATTCCTGTGTTCCTTTCCACATTTTCAGGACATAATATATACCTACACCCAGCAAAAATGCGACTGCAAATCCCGCAAGCAGAACCGAAAATATATCCAACGGAATATCGAGAGAACTCAGGGGCCATTCTTTTGCGAATTCTTCTTGCGCTTTTTCAAATTGAGGATTATTTTGCAGGGCTTCTGTTGATAAAGTCCTTCGTAAACGATCAAGGCTTTCACCCGCAGCTTCCCGCCTCGCCATAAACATATTCCGTGAAATTCGCAAGGCAATGACGATATCAAAAACGAGAACAGTTCCCCCGGCAACCATTAAAAACAGCCAATTCCCCTTCTTTCCTTCTCCATTTAGGATTTTTTCCAAAGAAGGGTGTATGACAATGGCAAGCATTATGAAAATGATTGGGAACGTAAGAATCAACAAATTTGGGGATTCCCACAGGGCTTCCAAGAAAGCTTGAGAATCAATAATCTCATCCAACTCTTGTTGGTTTTCGGCACCTACGGCTGTGAACGCTTTCTCTCCTGCCGAGCCATAAAAGACACAGATATAGAGAACCAATCCCAGGAGTGCGAGCGTCGCAACAATGACAAAGATTAATTCAGGACGCGTGAATCGTTGCTTGGAAGCAGGCTGAGTTTCACTCCCGACAGGCGGGTTTAATTCTATCTCTGTCGGGTTCTCTAAGTCGGTTTCGAGTTCAACCCTCTCAACCTTCTTTCCCTCCAATTCCGTAGTTTTCTCATCAATTTCGTTGCTTATATCTATCAGTTGTTGTGGCATATCTTCATTGAGAGGTGCCTCCAATTCTGTGTTGAGTTCAGAGATCCTTGCATCTTTGCCAGCGAGTTCTTCTGTCAACGCCATAAGACTCTCTTGACGATCAAGTTTCTGTTGTTCGAGTCGCTCTTTATCTTCAACCAAAGCCTCTATGTCCGCTTGAATCTGCGTGCGACTCATTTCGGTTGCCAGTGACGCATCACGGGCAATGACATTGAGGTGTTCTTGTAATGCTTCAGTGATACCTCTGCCTGCTGCTGCACACGCAAATCCGTTGTCCGCACTATAGTAGTAAGGTTTACCATTCACACTCGAGTTCCCTCCATTTCCATGTCCGTCATTCATAGATATTGCTCCTATTCAGGAATAGGTGTTTGTGCCTTGCCGGGCTTGCCACCGAGGTCAACCTTTTTCCTGAAACGCGTCAAAAAATGTGATGTCCACTTCCGCCACCCACCGGCGGTGTTAAATTTGTGAAGTTCTTGAAGCAATTGGAAAGCATCATCAGCCGGGTACTTAAAGAACTCGCGGTTCTCGTTAAGGCGATGTGAGGTAAGTCTCCTGTGCATTTCACGTTCAAGTTTCTGTGGTTCTTCACAAGGGTACTCGTAGGCAACCTCAAAGGGCATTGGGACACCGGTTATACCCTCATAGAGTTCAGTGGCTCGTTGTTTTGCCGTTCTCGTCGTATAGCCGATTTTTATTAAATCCGGCATGGCTTCATTCTTCAAGATATAGACACATCCCATAGTCATTCCTTTCGATAAAAGCAGCGTGTTTTCAAAACAACTTTCAGAACCAGCAAACACACCTTAAGTCTCGTCCGCGGGACCCTTCACCGGCACACAAGGATACCTGCCAATGAGATACATCTCGTCTTCGGGGTAAAACCGAATTCTATGGGCACGTCCTGATCGTAGTCGTGATGTGTACGCTGAAAACGCAGCCCATCGGTAGCATCCAGGACAAAGTGTTGGATATTTACCAGACCGTCTTTGTTTGAAAAAATCTGAAAAAGTTTTTTCAGTGAAGAAAGACCTCCTATCTATGAGACACGGCATCCCCCTCTTCCGCAAGTGAGATATGGAACATCCCGCGCCGTTGGGTCGCCACATACAGTCTGTCTCGGTGAACGACAAGTGAGAGCACCTTACCGGGAACGCCCGGCGAAACCTGCTTCCATTCGCCATCCGCGCCCAAGGAATAGATCCCCGTATCCGCCGCACCATAAAGCGTGGCACCGTCCACAGTGAATTTGTCTATAGTAACCTCATCGGTGATCACGCGCCAGTGTGACCCCGTTTGTGAGGCTAAGACCCCTGTGTCTGTCGCGACGTAAACCGTTGACCCCGAAAAGACGATCTCCGTGAAAGCGGTAAACGAGAACGGAAGGGACGACGTGATGTCCTTCCAACTGTTCCCGTCATCCAGCGACTGAAACAACTTGCCATCCCGCTTCCCGACGTAGATGGTGTCCCCTGAAACCGCTAACTTAAACCCTTTATCCAATGTTCCATCAGGTGGTGTACCCGTGTCTACCAATCCCGTGTCTGTCCACGCTGTATCGCCGGGGTGCCTTATGAAAAGTTTCCGTTTATATTCGGCATAAAACGTATCGTCACTGACTGCAAACGCACCGACTTTCACATGTTCTCTATGACGCAATGTGCCTACCAAGTTATCCTCGCCTCTAGGTCTCCCTTGAGACAAATGTGCCTGTCCTATGTTTTTGTTGTTTGCCGACATTTTAATGGATGGAGCATCCACTACCAATGTAGGCACCCCTTGAACCGGGACGAATCCATCGCCATCAGCGGATAAACGGAAAATGCCCAAATTGTCTTTTTCAGGTGAAAATACATAAAGGGTATTTCCGGCAACCGTTAACCGTGAATGCGAAAAAACAACGTCAATCTGAACGGTTTTCCACGACTCACCCCCGTCTGTTGATTGGACGAGGGCATCACCGGTATGTGCATAGAGTCTGTTATTGAACGTGACCAAATCCAATATCCCGGTTCCAACCATTCCATCCATGAACAGATGCCACGATTCACCTCCATCGGTTGTTCGATGAACACCCGATGTCCCTGCCTTGTAAAATGTATTCTCATTCCCCGCCACAGATGCTAAGCCACTGAGGACAAACGAATCCCTGTCAAATCCAAGGTCTACCCACGTCTGTCCGCCATCTCTTGATCGGAAGTGAGTGGTGGCTTCTGCTAAGATCGTCTTACCGGCGACCAACAAACTCATACCCGACCGTGCTCTTATTACTTCAGTCCATGACACTCCCACGTCATCCGAATGAAAAGCCCTGCTTAAACTTGAATTTTCGTCATACATCTTATGCACGACTTCCTTTGACGCTGATCCAATCTGTTCTAAGGCAAGAAAATCAGGACCTGTGCCAACATAGAGATTTCCTTCGGCGGCTGCTAAGGAATGGACGGAGCCTGGCACATCTTCAAGTAATCGTTGCCACGTGCCTGAATCCAGTCGATAGAGACCTTTGTCCGTGCCAGCACGACCAAAACCATTGCAGAAATTGTCCCACCCATCAATCCATCGTCAAGGAGAACCCATTGACCACCTATATCTGTAGAGCGGAACACCCCTTTATCTCGGAGGGCAAGATACATCGTAGAGTGCTCGCGGGAACTGCTGTTTTGTGCTTCATTGACGATTACTAACTCAATGGCATGTCCCCCTGGACGGGAGCAGAGTGCTTCCCATGTCTCACCATCGTCGGTTGAGGCAAATACCGTATCTTTGAAGACAATATAGAGCATCCCCTCATGTGCTGCCATGGGCATCCAAGAACCTTCAATCGGTAAGCTGCTGTTTACGAGTGTCCATGGCGGTGTGTCTGGACTTAGTCTGTAGATACCTGTTGGTGAAAGCGTGTAAATCGTCCCTGCATCAGTCGCGAATATATCAAAAACAGGACCGCCTTGTGGTCCCGCTGTCTGCGCCCACTGTGATGTGGAGAGTTGAATTGCCCCAACCTCTGCATGAGAGGCTACATCCGATTCAGAGATCTGCACACCAGTTCCTCTGCTGTTACGGGTTGTGACAGCACGCCCTGCCTGATTTCGGACAGCCGGTTTTGCATCAATGTTGAGAATGACAGGTGCGTCAATAATTTCAACCGTCGGTTCGGACTGTGCCTCGAAACTATACGGTTTCTGAAATCGGACGAGGTATTGGTTGCTCACACCCAATAGGAACATTACCACTAAAATTGCCGCCGCACCAAAACCTATCCACGGTAGGAACGGCTTCCCCGCTGAAGGAGACACGGGTTTCATATCCGCAACTTTCCGCACGATGTTCTGTGTTAGACTTTCAGACAATTGGACACTCCCAAGCATCTCTTGAACTAAGAGTTCCTCGTCCTGTTTTAAACGCTCTCGCGCCCGCTGTAGCCGACTCGTAATCGTATTCACCGATACACCCAAAAACTTGCCAATCTCTTTTGCCGTCATTTCGCCGAGATAGTAGAGCGTCATGACGGTGCGTTCGCTCTCCGGTAGTTTTGCCAGAAGCTTCTTGACGAGTTCCTGGTGATGTGAGTGGGACTCTTCTTCGTGTTGTGTCGATACATAGTGTTCGTAAAATGCTTTTTCCACTTCTGCCATGGGGACCTCCTCCAGCGATTCCATCAAAGATTTGTTCTTTCGGAGCCAGGTATTACAGAGCCGAGCTGTAGTGACATAAAGCCACCCAGAAAACTGATTGGGATCCTTTAACTTTGAGAGGTGTTTGTAGACTCGAAGGAAAGTGTCCTGCGTAATCTCTTCAGCGATGTGGAAATCCCCAACTTTTCGCCAAGCCAGTGCATGAACACTCTTCTGATGCTTTCGGACTAATGCCGTGAATGCTTCATCATCGCCCGCCAAAATCTTATCAATGAGTTGAACATCATCTTCTACCATGAGAATTCTCCATCATGAATGAACAGATCGGGGCATGCTAACATCTTCTTGAATTTTGCTTGCAACGGGTTTTCACGTGTCGGCATGAGACGGAGTTTTGCACGTCTCGTAAAGAGTATACCAGACACAATTGTAAACCGAAACCCGTAAATTTAAACTGTTTGATTGTTTCTATTAAAGACTCTCTATTTCGGCAAAAAACGTGCATAATCTAAAAAAAATAGTTCAAATTCATATATCATGCAGATTTTTCAGATTCCCAGCGGAATTTTGTTTGGCGTTTCCCTCCGATACTCTCAAGTTTTTCGCTGATTCTCATTGTCTTTTCAATGAGAAGGCCCTCGTCGCCAATCGTTTCAACGTTGAGCCGCAGCAACGGTTCGGTGTTCGATTCTCGGAGATTGAACCGCCAATTTCCGTGTCCGGACCTATTATCAAGTCGTCGGAGACTTGTGTGAAATCTAACCGATAAACCGTCAACGGGCATTTCCATACAGGGATGGTTCCCCAAAGCGTATATTTCTTGTTGGACGACTCCCATAGCATTTCGCATGTGATGAGTTTCAAAAGAAAAGTTAATTTCACCTGAGACCGGATATACTACTCGGAGACGATCCACAGATTCGGCAAGGGATGTTCTGTTCTGGCTGAGGTATTCGAGAACAAGTAGTAGCGGGATCATTCCATTATCAGCATAGAAATTCTCTCTGAAGTAATAGTGTCCGCTCGCCTCTCCGGCGAAGAGTGCGTCGGTCTCCTGCATGTGGGCTTTGATAAACGAGTGTCCGCATCGGTTGAGAAGCGGTGTGCCATTCGCTGAGACAACAGCGTTCTCTACCGCCCAGACGGCTCTTGGATCAAAGATGACAGTCCGTTCTCCTTTCTCTCGAAGGAGTTTTTCGGCAAGTAACGCTGTAATGTAGCATCCTTCGACGAACACTCCATTTTCATCAAAGAAGAAACATCTGTCGGCATCTGCGTCCCA
>JAGWBV010000077.1 GCA_021295715.1 Candidatus Poribacteria bacterium
AAAACAGTATACCCTCTTAAGAGGAATCATCAATCAGAATTGATATTATCCTGAAATTGTGTAAATCCTTATAGGACTTACGCAATAATGTTGACATAGACATCCAAAAACACGAATGAAGATATCTAAACAATTAGGTTGCTTTCATATTTCCGATAGAAGGAGTTTTTCAATGCAAAAACGATTACATACAATATGGCTAGTTACGTGTTTATTATCAAATTGGATAATACTCGTTGCTCACGCAGCAGAACTCAAAATCGAAAAGACCTTGACCCAAACGGATGGCTTGATATCCAATAATGTGCTTGCTATTTTTGAAGATAGCCACGGCACGATGTGGTTCGGAACGACCGATGGACTCACCCGTTATGACGGGGAGAATTTCCAAACCTTCACAACAGAGGATGGATTAGGGCAGAACACAATAGGGCTTATCTTTGAAGATCGACGAGGTATGCTCTGGTTCGGTGGCGGCGTGCTCTCAAGCGTTTTGAAAAGAGAAAAGGCTATGGACATGTCATGGATGGAAACGCCATTAAGTGAACTCGATATTACGCCGCATGATGAACCACCAGCAGGAACAAGAAAACCCATCCGATTAAAAGGCGTGAGTCGCTACGACGGCGAAAAGTTCAGAATCTTTACGACAGCAGACGGTCTCGCCGGTGATACCGTTAAGGATATAGTTGAGGATAAGACAGGCACGCTTTGGTTCGCAATGGGGTTCGGTGTGAGCCAATACGACGATAAAAGTTTCAACAACATTATTGTGAACGGACCGATGGGGATGTGGATCTTACCCGAGGCGTGGAATGAAGTCAAGGCTATTACCGAGGACACAGCAGGAAATTTTTGGTTTGGCAGCACTGCCGGCATCACCTACTACAACCTCAAAACGTCCGATTTCCGTCATTTCGGTGTTGACTCGGATTTCACCCACTTCCAAGAGATGGGAGAAGCAGGAACCGCTTACATAACAGATCTACAGTTCGATGCGAAGGAAAACCTCTGGATGAGCCAAGATGGTACAGACGAGGAGAGTTCCGGTATTCGTCGATTCGATGGCAAAAAACTGACGACCTTTCGTTAACAACATCATGCAAGATAACCGCGGTAACCTTTGGTTTACGGGTGTTAAGAAACTACCGCCGAAAAGGCATGAAACTGAGGACAGTATGAGCATGACTTTTCCTGAAGTTGAATCCGGCGTAAGTGTATACAACGGTGAAACGTTCCAAAACTTTAACACAGACAACGGTCTGCCGAGTAACCGCGTCTGGTCTGTCTTTGAGGACAGCAGCGGCAAACTCTGGTTTGCTACGGACGCTGGTGCCGCAGTTGGTGTTTATTTTCCCTCTGAAAAATAGTCATCGGTTGTCAAGTGTCGCTGTCTGTAAAAAAGAAACGATTCTGAAACGCTTGTGTCTTTGCTGACTGCTACTAAAGGAGACAAAACAATGAAAAAAATTCTTCAAAACATCACTTGCTTTTGGATGATGACTCTTTTTGGAATCTCTCTTCTCTTGACTGGTTGTGTAAAAAAGGAAGTTACTCGCAAAGCCGATTGGGAAACCCATTTCCAAGGTCTCCATTTTGTGGATGCCAAGCACGGATGGATCGTTGGGCATCAGGGATGGGTGCTCCATACGGCTGACGGGGGCGTGAGTTGGGAAAAGCAGACGGTGAACACAAATGAGGATTTTAAAGCCGTTTACTTTACAAACCTACGCAACGGCTGGGCAGTTGGGGACAAAGGCTTAATTGCCACAACAGACGATGGTGGACGGCATTGGACGCTACAAGCAAGTGGGAGTCACGCCTTGCTTTTGGATGTCTTTTTCGTCAATTCAAAGCTTGGATGGATTGTCGGACGCGATGGTGTGCTTTACACACAAAATGGTGGCAAAACGTGGCATCATCAGCCGGTCAGCGAGTTTGGACTTGGTGCCACCTGGTTCGTGAGCAAACACCGCGGCTGGGCGGTTGGCGACTATAATCGAAGTTTTTTGACAAATGATGGGGGACAGACTTGGCACAGACAGAGCAGTTTGGTGAGAGAAGACAAAATGCTTTTCAACGTCCAGGCAGTCCGTTTTATTGGTGATTCTAAAGGATGGTGCGGTGGCACAGATGGGACCATTTTTCACACGACCACAGGTGGTACACACTGGCAGCAACAGAGGAGTCGATTTCCGATAGTGATGGGGCATATCGCTCCAACTATTAGGGACATTGATTTTATGAACGATGACCGCGGTGTGGTGGTCGCTCAGGGTGGGTTTATCAACCGAACGGAAGATGGTGGAGACAATTGGCAATTGGTGGAAAGTCCGACCAAGAATGACTTAACCGGTGTTCAATTTACAAGTCCTAAAGAGGTATGGGCGGTCGGTTTAAATGGAACGTTGCTACACTCGACGGATGTGGGGACGACGTGGGACATGAAAAGCGGCACGACAGCAAACGATCTGAAAAGCGTTGCGTTCGCAGACGCAGACCGTGCAGTTGCTGTTGGTGAACACGGTGCTATCACGATGAGCCAGGACGGTGGTAAAACTTGGACAGACATAGATATGGAGATCTGGCATCGGATTCGGAACCTCTCTTTTGCCACTGACAGGGAAGGCTGGGCGGTTGGCGATGGCGGGCTTATCCTTCACACAACCGATGCAGGTCAAACGTGGGAACGGCAAACCAGCGGATGGTGGTATACCCTCAATGCCCTTCATTTCATCAATCCACAGAAAGGCTGGATCGTTGGAGATTTGGGAACGGTGCTGCATACTACAGACGGCGGCGAAACGTCGCTATTTTCACGAAATGATCAAAGGGATATTCTTCCTCAACGAGACAGAGGGATGGGTGGTCGGGTGGCCCGGTATTGTGTTTCATACCGAAGACGGTGGATTGACGTGGAAACGACAGAACAGCAACAGTTTCAACGAACTCTACGCCGCTTACTTTATCGACAGACATACCGGCTGGGTCGTCGGACAGTTCGGCGAGATTTTACATACGCTCGATGGCGGAAAAACGTGGAAATTTCAGCGGAGTCGGACGCAGGCAAATCTCAACAAAGTCTATTTTGCCGATGCGAATCACGGACTAATTGTCGGTGATGAAGGTGTCATTTTGACCACTATCAATGGGGGCATGACGTGGGAATCACAGAAGAGTGGCACATCCAATGATCTCTATAGCTTTTCGCTCTCCCCCGACGGTATCCTCGGGGTATCGCGATGCGCTACTCTGTGGATACAGAGAAGTTTAGTGTCGAATTACCCCCTGCTGCGCAAGACGTGGAATCGGAGACCAAACCGACTGAACCAATTGAATATTATTGGGAAGTTGTTCGTCAAGGTAACTGGCGATCTGCTTTCACTGATATCTTTTTCCTGTCGGCACAGCATGGATGGGCAGTCGGAGGTGGTGGCATCATTTTGCATACTGTTGATGGTGGCAAAACGTGGCAACTCCAACAAAGTGGTGTCACAAAGGATTTGCAACGGATTCTCTTTATAGATAAAAACTACGGTTGGATTACCGGTCAAGGTGTGTTATTACGAACCGAAAACGGCGGTGAGACGTGGCAAGCGATCCATAAAGGACTACAAAACTTCCGAAGTATCCAGGCAATCTACTTCATCAACCCCAAGGAGGGGTGGATCGGAGTCGATAAAGGGCAAATTTTACGCACCAGCGACGGCGGCAAAACCTTCCGCTTGCAGAAAACTGGAACAACAAATCAACCGATCGCGGACCTACATTTTGTTAATAGCAAAGAGGGATGGGCAGTTGTGCCGCAACGGCGAAATGGTGGATTGATTCTGCACACCGTTGATGGCGGTAATTATTGGCAAATTCAAGCCAGAACTCATCAACGAGGTGTCGGGGTCCATTTTTCAAATCCCCAATCGGGGTGGGTGGTCATGGAAGATGGGAGTTCGCTACTCACGACAGATCGTGGGGGGACATGGAAACAAACCCCAATAATAGATTTCGGACTCCGTCTCTCTACCGTGAAATTCCGCAATCACACTGAAGCGTGGGGATGTGTTGAGGGAGAAGCAATTTTCACAACGCAAAACCGGGGCAAAAGCTGGGAAACAGTAAGTTTTTCACTGGGAACGGAAGCTGCAAACACCGAGGCACAAAGTTGGATAGAACAGATGGTAGAGGAACGTCCCTTCAATTTGATGTCCCAAATTACCAACGCACATTTCTTGTCGAATGGCAAAGGTTGGGCAGTCGGCGGGGTGCTGGTTCAAGAGGGAACTTCGGATGGGAAGGATTTTGATAGTCTTAATAAAACGCAAAAGTCTGGCGGTCAGATTTATTATACTACAGATGGGGGGAAGACTTGGGAGCATCAATTTGGTGAATCACTTGATGACTTACGCGATGTCCTGTTTCTTGATGAACAGCGAGGTTGGGTTGTCGGAGATAATGGGGTCCTGTTGTCAACAGCAGATGGCGGAGAAAGTTGGAAGCGTTTGAAGAGTGGTACCACTCAACGCATTGTTGATGTCCACTTTGTGAGTCGGAATCCCGAATGGGGCTGGGCGATGGCACGCGATGGAACCCTGCTTTACACCGTTGACGGTGAGGATTGGTCAGCAAACTTGCCAGAGGGGCTTGCAAGCGACATTCTGGATGCGCCGGAACGTCCTGCGGGCGCTGCGACTGCCATAAACGATGTCGCCTTTGGGGCGTTTTCTGAGGGGTGGGCTGTCGGTCAGAGTGGAGAGATTTTCCACAATCGGGATGGCGGTTTAATGTGGACACTTCAACGCACTTCAACCGGAAAGGAACTCATAGGTATCGATATGAAATTCGCACCCCTTGGTTGGGCGGTTGGTGCCAACGGTGTGATCCAACGAACTGTCAACGGCGGTGACTATTGGAAATTTCACGAGACCGATACTGGCTATGATCTTTATGCCGTATCCTTCATCAGTAAACGGAAAGGATGGGCAGTTGGACGAGGGGGGATTCTGTTGTACACTTCTGATGGTGGATTTACTTGGGCATCGAAGTTGAGTGGTCTACCAGAATCTCTATACGATATTTTGGCACTCTCCGAACGGGAACTTTACGCCGTCGGTGCCGCTGGAATCATCATCCATTCAACAGACGGCGGGAAAACGTGGGAACAAGAACACACTGGTATTGACAATGACCTATATGCTATTACACGTGTTAAAGATGCGGAAACATTGTGGGTCGTTGGGCAAGGCGGCGTTGTGCTGCGTCGTCCGAAACGTTGAATAACGTCAATTGTGAATATCATGGGGAGATATGCAAAATACACATATTATTCTTCCCATGATATTCATCTTATCTTACACCGTATCTTTTAGGAGTTACTGAGGCTGTTTTCCCCCGATCGCAACGAGAAACGCGCTATCTTCACTGGCATAGACACTATGAAGGACATCCCCCGTGAAGGCAACACCCTCACCTTGTTCCATCGTTATTTTATCAGCATTTGTTGTAAATATGATGCTTCCGCTAAGCATAATGACAGTCGCTGCAGCGGGTGCCGGGTGCTCCTCTAATGCATTGTTTGCTTTCAGAGCGACCAAGATAACTGTCAGTTCATCCCCGCGAGCCAGTGTGAGCGAAGCTCGACCTGACGTAGCAGATTTGGCTTCTTCCATGAGTTTCTCAGCCATTTCCACAAATGGAAATGCTTTCGTCAGCGATGTATTTAGGTCTACAGGTCTATAGGGTCTCTCAAATGACGTATTCATTGTGAATCCTCCATTCAATTTTAGCCGCACTCACAGAGCAAGAAGGTGTGCCTTACCTTATCAATACAACAGGCAAGGCACGCATACCCTCGCTATGTCCTATGAGGCATGGTCTTCCGGACGGACACCCTTTGTAAAAGTGCCGAAACCGAAGAACGTCGGGGCATAATCACCGACATAGTCAACAACACTCTTATCAGGAATTGCGTCCTCCATTCCCATACACCAATAGCACCCATTGACGAGAAGGCGACGAAGTCCCTCACTCTCTAAATCAACGGAGGCACCCATCGTTGTGTTGAGGACGCGGGAGGTATTGCCTTCATCACCCGTATAGGTCTTAATCCACACCATCGGCATTGTGACAGTATCCGGTTTCGGGGCATCCGTTGGTTCCATACCGACCAGCACCTGTCCGTGGATAAGCACTTCCGAGTCACCCGTCAAGTCATTAACGCCATAGACATCGGAGGGACCCCAAACATCGTCAACACCCTTGAGAATCGGATGGTCCTGCATCGCTGCGTCAATGACACCGCGCGCACTCTCTTTGCCGTGATGTCCATGATGGTTAACCCAGGTCTCGCCGAGGACTTGCCTGCCGTATCCACCCTCGAATTCCTCACTGTCAAAACTGTATTTTGCATACGGACTCTCAAGGTTGCGGCTATAACTGAAAGCGTGTGTCGCTGTGCGGAGCCCCATTACAGGTTTACCGGCATTTGTATAGTCAACGACATATTTCATCTGTTCATCGGGCAGTTCGCGGAAACGCGTAAACAGCACCATCATATCCGCGGATTCTAAATGGTGGAGTCCCGGAATGTTCGTCTGCACTTCCGGATCGATTTCCCCCGATTCCGGATGAATCGCAAACAGCACCGTACATTTAAACCCATGGTGCGTGGCTAACACCTTCCCCAACATCGGCAACGCCTCCTCAGAACGATACTCTTCATCGCCACTGACGAGAACAATATGCTTGCCCTTTCCGGGACCTTCGTTTCCTTCGTAAACAACCCATTCATTTTTCATCAAAAGATAAACTCCATACTATAAGATTTTTCATAAGTATAGCACACTTTCCTGAGAAAGTCACGTCGAATCTGTTTATGATGAATCAAATGTTCTGTATAGATACAGAAAAACTTTGACAAATGTCTGAAGTTACCATAAAATTAAAAGATACGCTTGAAACATTATTCAAAATGGACTGGCAACCTACGGGAGAAATTGCCCATGCGCTTAACCTCTCAACAGCGAGACCACTACAAAGAGCAGGGTTTCGTGGTCATTCCTCATCTCTTTAGCACAGCCACAGTAACATTGATGCGTGAGCATTACATGAAACGCCGCGCAGAAGGTCCGAAACCCGGCGACAGCGGTGGCACAACCGATCACGCCGATGACCCAAATCATCAATTTCCACGCATGATCAATATGCACAACTGGGACGAGCTAACCCAAGAATGGGCATCGGACACCAACGTACTTACCGCTACGGAACAACTCCTTGAAGATACGCCGGTGTTGTTACAAACAATGCTCTATTTCAAACCGCCCGGCGCACGAGGTCAGGCTCTACACCAAGATGAACAGTACATCACTATAGATCCAATCATCGGTGTGTGGGTAGCATTAGATACTTCGGACGAAGCCGTTGGGCGGATGGTGCTTATCCCCCGTTCTCATCAAAATGGACTGCTATCTGTTGAAACAGCAGACACCGCTATTTCGTTTACGAATGTCCAATCCGTCAAACCGGAAAATGTTGAAGAATTCGGAATAGATATGGCACCCGGGGACACGCTTTTCTTTCATGGGAAGGTTATTCACGGTTCCTACATGAATAAAACAGATGACCGGTGGCGGCGGAGTTTTATCTGCCACTATAGGGGCGAGAGTTCACAACGGTTTGAACCCGCTGAAGGAACACACGTCTCACATCTCAAAAAATAGTTTGGTTCTCTCGCAAATTTTAAACTACTTGACTATAGTAACCCAAGCCCGAGTTGCTACTAACAAATTTTGAACGTTGTAACAAAGATTTCGCGGATTTTCCTCACCCCGTAGGGGTGCTATGTCTATAGAAAACGGTGTATTCAAGCAACCGCACCCCGTAGGGGTGCTATGTCTATAAGTAGGTGGCAACTTGGGTTATAAATAACACAAAAACATTGGAGGATCTGGATTGTTAAAAGTATCAAAGTTTGGTGGAAGCTCCCTCGCATCAGCAGAGCAAGTCCGCCGTGTTTGCGACATCATTACTGCCGATCCGGCGCGTCGTCTCATTGTTGTCTCTGCACCCGGAAAACGACATAGCCAAGACATCAAAGTAACAGACCTGCTCATCGCAGCGGCATCCCAACGACTCACGGGAAAAATCGGTGCCTCGGAATGCGCTGAAGTGATAGAGCGGTATCGGAGCATTGTCTCTGAATTGGAGCTCCCGCCTGAAGTTATTGAGCCTATCGCTCGTGACCTAACGGAACGTTTGGAAAATAGCACAACCGATGCCGACCTCTATATGGACACAATGAAGGCGGGTGGCGAGGACAATTGTGCTCGCCTCATCGCACAAGTTTTACAGGCACGCGGTATAGACGCACATTACGTGAACCCAAAGGATGCTGGCTTACTACTTTCCGACGAACCCGGCAACGCGCAAGTGCTACCCGAAGCATACAACCAACTCCGTGATTTACACGAGCGTCCCGGTATCACCATTTTTCCGGGTTTCTTCGGCTATTCGAAGGAGGGCAACGTTGTCACTTTTTCGCGCGGGGGTTCAGACATCACAGGGGCTATTCTCGCCAGTGCTGTTCGGGCGGGAGTCTATGAGAACTTTACAGACGTTGATTCCGTGTTCGCGGCGAACCCATCTATCGTTAAGGATCCTGTCCCGATCGCGGAACTAACTTACCGTGAGATGCGTGAACTCTCTTACGCAGGATTTTCTGTGTTCCATGATGAGGCACTCGAACCCGTCTACCGGGCACATGTGCCTGTCAATATCCGAAACACCAACAACCCGAAAGCGGACGGCACGCTGATTGTTCCAAATCGCACGTCAACAGATATTCCAGTCGTTGGTATCGCGGCAATGGACAGTGTCTGTTGTCTCTACCTCAGCAAATATCTAATGAACCGACAAATCGGGTTTGGGCGGCGACTGCTGCAAATTCTGGAAGCCGAAGACATCTCTTTTGAACACGTCCCGTCGGGTATAGATAATATGTCCGTCATCCTTCGAGAAGATAACCTATCCGTGGCAAAAGAGAAGAGAATTGTCGAACAAATTCGGCAAACACTCGCACCGGAAGACATTTTCGTAGAACGCGGACTCTCCCTCATCATGGTCGTAGGTGAAGGCATGCGTCACACGGTCGGCATCGCCTCGCGTGCGACAAATGCGTTAGCTGGGGCGAAGGTCAACATTGAGATGATTAACCAGGGCTCCAACGAAGTCAGTATGATGTTCGGCATAAAATCTAACGATATGGAGACCGCCGTTCAAGCACTCTATGCCGAATTTTTTGGGTAACGGATTGCAGCAGCGTGGAGGTACCCGAAGTTAAAACGTTTCGGATTTACAATGAGTTTAGATACAAACCCGCAACAACGGCGCGGGTGACTCGAACACGAAAACCTTCAAAGCACAAATTAGCGTCACTTACCCGCAAGGAATAATTAAAAAATGGAAATAACAGTCCAACCAGAAGAATTGAAAGCAGGAAAACTGACAGACGCACACGTGGCGCAAGCCGTTAAGGCGATCCGTGTTGATGGATACGTTATCTTAGAGAACGTCGTTAGCCATGACCACTTGGACATCCTTCGCGAACGAATGGATGCAGACTCACAGATCCTTATTAATGCGGAAAAATGGGGTGGCGCAGGCAGACTCATAGGGCATCTCCAACAGGGACCGCCACCGTTTGCGCCCTACATTTTCAGAGACATCGTCGCGAATCCTCATGTTGTACAAGTGACGAGAGCATTGCTTGGTCCTGGGGTTTATAACAACTTTTACAATGGCAACACGAACTCCCCCGGTAGCACAACACAACCGCTCCACAGAGACGGAGCCCACCTTTGGGATGACCAAGAAGTAGCGCATCCAACAACAGAAGTCGTCGTTAATATCTCACCACAGGATACAACAGAGGAAAATGGCAGCGTCGAACTCTGGCCCGGCTCACATCTTGATGTCAGTGGTCGGCGGATAGAGGAGGAAGAAGAAGAAGCACGCCGTAAAATCTGTCCCCCTATCCGTGGAAATGCGAAGAAGGGAAGCGCACTGATTCGAGACATGCGACTGTGGCACCGAGGTGTTCCCAATCCCTCCGATAAACCCCGCCACATGATCGCAATGATTCATCGTGTCAATTGGCTCAAATCCAACCGCCGTCTGAAGTATAGAATTGGGTGTGAAGTCGCTTTTGAAAACAGCGATCTCGACCATAACGCTGAATTCATTGACTTTGCTAAGAAAAAAATAGATGAGTACGATTACCTCTTCAATCCGAGATTCTAAATGTGTGCCTGCGGTGTCAAGTGCCGCTCCAAGTTCATGACGGAGGTTACCATGAACGCCCAAAACGATTGGCTCCCCGCTGAGCCTGACCTCGATACGATTTGTAAAACTTACAGCAACCCAATTTACGCACTCTCCCAAGCGGAAGTGCCCGCCATCATTCTCCGGAATGCCTACTCACCTCGACAATGCCAAGGGCTTATCAACCGGTTCACGAATATGGGATTGATGCGCGATGAAGCCGACATCAACTCCGCTGACAAACGGACCCGCATTGACATCGGCACCAGTCTCGGCAACCGTGGCAGTGATAAGGCGAAATTTTTGGCACACGCCAAGACGACAGAACATCTCTTTAAATTCCTATTCGACGGATTTGATAATCCTGTCGATCTTATCTACGATTCGCTCACTGCACTTTCACCGGGCAAAGAAGTGAAAACTGCCCGTGAATCCGACGGTTCCCGTTACGGTCCCGCGATTTTTCGAGTGCATTACGAAACACATAGTTATAAGCCGCACATCGACCACGTCAAGTATCGCGAGCAGCGCACCGATTATGAGGTTTATCGTTTTGAGCATCAGTTCGCAGGTGTGTTGTGTGTCCAAAATGCCGATGAAAACGGAAGAGGCACGCAAGCTATCCTGCATCGCTGCCTCTGGTCTGAGGAAGTTCAACCCCATATCGCCGAGGAAACCTTTGATAAATATGCTGCTGATAACGCGATACAGAACTGTGAAGTCGAATTAGATCAAGGCGACCTCTACTTTTTCAATACACGATGTATCCACGAAGTGCCACCCGTGCAAGGCACGCGTGCCCGTATCGTTTTGGCAGTGTTCATCGGGTATTCCCCCGAAGATGACGAAGTGTTCGTCTGGTCATAAACATCACTTTCTACTTTCCTGACAAACCTCCCCGCCGCTGGCGAGGATTGTATCCTCGCCCATTTTTGGGTGTATAAGTAATTCTATAATTCACCATAAATCTGTCAAGAAAAAGAATTATTTGACTTTTTCTTGACTTTTTTTTGACAAATATGTTAACATCTCTACAAATTAGATGAGTATCACCCATCTAAAAGTGTTCTCCATTCACTTCTGTAACATCCGTATTGAATCCAATCTGCCAAGAGGACCGAAATGTAAACACAGATCATACATATACGGGGTTCACCTATGAAACTACAAAACGGATTCATCCTCTGTTGTCTCATTTTTGGGTTGCTCTGTCCTGTTTCGGCGAAACAACTCAGCAACGAAAAGATTGTGTTTGCATCAAATCGGGATGGCAATTGGGAAATTTACATGATGAACCCCGATGGAACTCGGCAGGAAAGGTTAACATACGACCGCGCCGTCGATTGTGAGCCAGTTATCTCACCAACAGGAAATCGGATCCTTTTTACCTCTAATCGCGGCGGAACACGCGACCTCTATCTAATGGATGTCGATGGGAGAAATATACGTTCACTGTTTGGTGTCAGTGAAGCATACCGAACGGAACCCGCTTGGTCTCCAGACGGAAAGCGGATTGTCTATTCTCAGCGCGCCTTCGGTGCCACGAATATCCACACGGCAAGAGTAGATGGAACATTCATAAAACTTGTTGCTCAACTAAAGAGTGCCCATAGTGGATATCCAAGTTGGTCATCGGATGGAACGGAAATGGCTTTCGTTGTAGCAGATGAGATTCACTGGGCGAGTCGCCAAATCCGGTTTATCAACTTAGAAAGTAATAAGCAAGAAACACTCTTTCCAGACGATTTCCCGCGCATGTTCCAACCTGCCTACTCCCCAGTTGATGATAAGATTGCCTTCGTCTGGTTTCGACCCGCAGAAAAACAGCAGTCCCTATTTATCGTTAATCGTGACGGAAGTTACCTCAGGCGTATTGAGTCTCTTGTAGCAAACACGCCTGTCTGGGCACCTTTCGGTAACGAACTCATCTATGCTGAAGGTGTCATTGGCAGCAATTCACAAATTTTCAAAGTCAATCTGATCAGTCAAAAGGTCACACAACTTACGGACGATGGCAGCAATTATCCCGGTAACTGGTTCGCACCGAAGCAGCTGCCTGTTTCTCCATCAACATCGCTCTTAAGCACGTCGTGGAGCAACGTGAAAAGCCAGACGAAGTAGTACCCCCTCCAAACCAAAATCTATGGGTCCAGTGTCTTCTATAGCAATGCTCCCGCTAACTCCGTAAAATCCTTCACCGTTACGTCGGGTTGATACGGTGTATCCTCATACGGAAGTTCATAACGGTTCACAAATGCCCCTCTAAACCCGCACGCCCGCGCACCCATGATGTCAAACGAATTCGCAGATACCATCACGCACTCGTCAACTTCGAGTCCTAACTGTCCCGCCGCGACACGGTAAACTGCCGGATGTGGTTTAAAGGCACCGACCGATGTCACCGAGATCACATCGTCAAAATCCCACGCAACCCGTTCCGAGACGAGATATTCTAAAAACGACGGATCCCCGTTGGACAACACCACCAACCGATACCGAGATTGCATCTTCGCAAGGGCAGACAACACTTCTGGAAAAGGGGAGAGGGACTGCCAGCCACGCATAAACTCCGTTACCGTATCAGGATCGGCATCAATACCGTTTGCTCTCAGGACGTAGTGCACGGCACGCCGAACGGTCTCCAAGTAGCCGCTATGTCCGAGCATCACAATCGTATCTTGATACTGCTCAATTCGCTGTCGATATCGCCACTGTGCCCAGAATCCATCTGCTGATACATCGGCAGCACGTGCCTTCAACGATTCGTCAATGAAGGGTGTGAGACTACCCCCTAAATCCAAAATTGTGCCGAATAGGTCAAATGTAAGTGCTTTCGTCTCTACAAAATTAGCCATAATAGTTGTTGTTAGAATGATAACCATCAGCAGTCAGAATCATAGTTGTTGCCAATAGCCACTCCTGCTGAAAGCCGACTGCTGAAAGCCGATAGCCATTTAAATCTGCTACGCTAACTCGACGGTCCGTCCAGTCGCCATTGCTTCAAACGCCGCATCAATGACGCGCATCTGATTCACGCAGCTTTCCGGTGAGATACGGTGCGGTATTCCAGTCCTTAAAACCTCGCACATATGCTCCAATTGTAAAGCAAACTGGAAACACGGTTCAAAATCAATGATTTCTCTACCCTCTCGCGTGGTCAGCTCAATGTTGACGGCTGTGTTCTCATTGTTCCACACCCGATCCAGTCGGCACATACCGCCGGTGCCTGACATTTCAGCATACTGTCCACCAGCACAATTAAAACCGGTAGAGATCTGCGCAACACGTTCACCGGGGAACACTAACAACAGATAGGAACCATCGTCCACTTCTAAGCCAGCTTGAGACATCCCCGACACCCGAATCGGTTCAGCACCGAACATAAATCGCGCGTGGTGGATATTGTAACACGCCAAATCGTAAATACTTCCGCCACCTTTCGCCTTATTAAATCGCCAATTCATCTCAGGACGTCGCGTTTCAGGTCCGCCACCACCGCCACCCGTGCAGAAGGTGCTTCGGAGCGTCTTAAAGTCCCCAATTGCCCCCGAATCAATAAGTTCTTTCGCCTTCAAGTGCATCGGATGATGCCGAAATTTAAACGCTTCTGCCACCAGCACACCATTCTCTTGCGCTGCACCGACGAACGTTTCCGCCTCCGCAGCTGTCGACGTGAACGGTTTCTCACATAAAATTGCTTTGACTTGGCGGGATTCAGAAAGCTGGATACCGACCTCGGCGTGGAAAGCCCCCCACGTACAGATAACAGCGATGTCCAAGTCTTCAGCGTCTAACATCTCCTCTAAAGAGAGATACCGGTTTTCAGGATCCACGTCAAATCGTTCACCGAAACTGGCTAATGCATTTTCCGACACGTCACAGATGGCCGCCAATTCAGCACTCGGTGCTTGCTGGCACGCGTTGCCGTGTGCGTTGGCGATGCCACCTGCTCCGACAAGTCCAACACGGTAAGAAGTGTTCGTTGACATAATATTTCCTTTCTTTTAGGACTTACGCACAATGCTCTTTTGTAGCACAAACTGTTAGTTTGTGTCAGCAGACCGTCTGCATGTTTTTGAGAATCCCCGTCTAACAGAACATGCTATGGTCAAAACTGCGTAAGTCCTTTCTTTGTTATGTTGCTGTTAAGGGATAACCGTTTTCAACGATTGCTTTTTTCAGGAACTCAAATTCGTATTGTGGTAACGATGCTCCGGTCTCCAATTCGGCAATGTCTCTCTTCCAACGTTCTACTGCATCCGGACGAACGATAATTCGTCCCAAAGGGATACCTAAGAACGCCTCAAGCTCCTTGAGTATCCGTTCCTGATTCAGGACAAAGTCCTCAAAACGGATCTGGATAACATTTTTAGGCATCGGTGTCGCTTGCATGAGCTTATACTGATAGATCCAAGAAATCGCCCGTCTTTCATAGATGTCGTCCGTCTCTGGATACACAACGCCGAAGTCCCGAAGGTCATCCGTTTTGTGGCTACCCCGGATGCTATCCCGTGGGTCCCGAATCCAATGGATATACTTTATATCAGGAAACATCCGAATTATCCACGGATAGACAAGCGTAGTCTCTGGAATCTTCCAGCCTTTGTGGGGGGCCGGATTCTGTAGCACATCTTCGAGGTAGGTATTGATGAGTCTCTCAAATTCCGGATCAATCGGCATCGTAAACAGGGGTTCAAAATCCCATGAGAGTCCGCCTTGCCACTTGACATATTGTGCCATTACTCGACACGCATCATACATCGCGTGCGGTGGAATCTTATCACCTGAGGGATTCAATTGGCTTCCCATGAAAACCCCACTGGCGTATAATGTATGAGAAATGGCACGCGTCCCAGAATGACCCCTGCCAATCACTGTAATCAAACTTTCCATAGTAGATTGTGTTACATAGAAATCACTTGATTATTTCATTAAATTGAAGCATAATAATTAACCGAATACCATTTCTGATTGAAATTGTAGCATGATGCACATCGCATTTGGGCGATTACGCCGCAAAACTTTTAGTTTGGGTTTCCCCGTTGTAGCATAGACTGTGAGTCTGTGCACTCAGGTGCGGTTAATGCAATATAAACTTTTAGAAATGGTATTCCCCAATTTTGTCTCCAACTGTTTGAAAGATATTGTAGCAAATATCTAAAACAAAACAAATCATTTTTTACAAGGAATTTAATGGAATGCACAAATTTCTGGCACTCATCAGTCTTATTGTGTCGCTCATCATACAGGTCGGATGCGACAGGGTCCAAAAGATTGTTACACCGAAGCAAGAACAGAAAACCCTTAAGGTCGGTTTTATCGTTGCGGGTGACCGCGCGCCGTATCTGAACGGTGCCCAACTCGCCGTGGATGAAATTAACACACTGGGTGGGATCTTCGGCACACCTGTCGAATTGGTTAGCCTCATTAACAGAGAAGCATCATTGCCGCTTTCCCTCCAAACTGCCGAGGATATGATTCTTAAAGACAAGGTAATCGCTCTTATTGGACCCAATCGTTCCACACACGCTGTTGCCGTAGCCCCAATCGCACAACGATATCGTGTGCCAATGATTACTACTGCTGCAAGCAATCCCGATGTTACAAAAGCCGGTGATTTCGTTTTCATGGCATCCGTTACAGATGCATTTCAAGGCAAAGTCCTTGCACAGTTCGCAATTACAGAACTCAACGTAACCACTGCCGCCATTTTGACCTTAAGTGGGGACGTTTATACGGAAGGCATCTCTGAATTTTTTACCCTCAATTTCAGCACACTCGGTGGCGAGATCGTCGCTAATGAATTCTACGAAAGCGGGATAACGGATTTTACAGAACAACTCACGAGTATTGTTGCGACGCAACCTGAAGCGTTCTTCATCTCCGGTTTCGCACGTGACATCAGTCCTATAACACAACAGGCACGGGCATTCCCCTTGCTAAACTCTGTAGGTACCCCGACCCTATTTCTCGGAACGGATACATGGGATAACGAAGTGCTATTAGCCGACGAAGATGCTGAAGTGGAGGGAAGTTTTTTTACGACACACTTTTCACCGAGCACAGATGAACCAGCAGCACGAGCGTTTATCGACACTTACCAATCTATCTACGGAGAGGTGCCAACAGGCGGTATCGCTGTTAATTATGATGCCGTCAAATTGCTTTTTGAAGCAATCGAACGGGCAGGCAGCCTCGCACCCGAGGCGATTCGCGATCAATTGAGTGTCACTGAAAATTACGTCGGCGCGACTCGGATCGGGAATTATGACGAAAATCGGCATCCAACCAAAAGTTCCGTCATACTCACCATCAAAAACGGCGAAAAGCAGTTCCATAAACAGATCGATCCTTTCTAACTGAGCGCAGCAACCGCTCAGATTTCTCCACGATTGCTTTTATTTTAAAAGAAGTCATATTGAGTAAACCATAAGAATGTGGTAAAATAGGGATAGAAAAGGCGATACTTTCTGTCTCTTTCTTCCC
>JAGWBV010000078.1 GCA_021295715.1 Candidatus Poribacteria bacterium
TTTATGAAGAAAATCGACGCGATCTGCAACGAAAAATGTGAAAATGGTGAATCGTGAGTTCTGTGAACGTGGGCAACCGAAAACCGAAAGCTGACAACGCAATTGACACCTCCTCTTTTTCTTGGTATAATATCTTTAACATGTCGGATATTAAAACACCACGGCGTTCGCAAGCAAGGAGCAAGTTATGACAAGAATCGAACCCTTTTTTGTTTCAAATGAACTCATAGATCAACCCGAAAAACTCCGAAAACGCGCACAGCAGGACGGTTATCTCTTTTTTCGTGGCTTGATTGATACCGATTCTATCTACGCATTGCGTCGAGATTTTTTGGAGATCTGCCATCAACACGGATGGGCACAGGGGGGTGAGTCCCTGATGGACGGTATTCGCATCGGCGGTCCCTTCATGGAAGGCGATGATGGCTATTGGCCCGTCTTGGACGAGTTCCAATCCTTGGAATCCTTCCACGCGTTTGCGCACCATCCGGCGATCTTGGACGTGTGCGACAAACTCTTCGGCGAAAAGACCCTCGTGCATCCGCGGAATATTGGAAGAATTATGTTCCCGGAGAACACAAAATACACAACGCCTGCACATCAAGATTTCATCCATATCCGGGGAACAGAGGAAACCTATACCGGATGGATACCGCTTGGACCCTGTCCAGAAAAGTTGGGGGGATTGTCAGTTCTGTCTGGTTCGCATCGAGGGGGTATTTATCCCGTCAAGCCGGCATTCGGCGCAGGTGGTCTCGGTATTGATACAGCCCCTTTAGAAGCGAACGGTTTTTACTGGGTCGGCGGTGATTACGAGATTGGCGATGCCCTCTTCTTTCACAGCCACGCCGTTCACAAGGCGATGCCGAATCAGACCCCAGATCGGATACGTCTCTCAGTAGATTATCGTTATCAGGGAAGTTCCAAACCTGTCACTGAAGGGTCGCTTTTACCGCATTTCAATCGGTTGGCATGGGACGAAATTTACAAGGACTGGAGTTCCACGGAATATCAGTATTATTGGAATGCGTTCGATTTGAACAGGGTGAGCGGTGATAAACGTCCCGTAGATCCCATTGAGTAGCGATGCGGGGTTCGATGCGTCCATGACGTGGCACTTAAAAGTAGTTGGCATACTCCGTATGCCGTTCACATTACATTACCGTTCACGAGGCATAATAGCTCTAAGGAAAAAAGAAGCCATTGATTAAATTGCGACAACAAAAGCCTAATAGGACAGATATTCTCTGTTTTGTAGTGGTCTTAATCGGATGGATAGGAATCGCTATTTTACCTGTCGCCGCTGAAAACTACACTGGAGATTTTTTGACGAATGGTGTTGGCGGCAGAGCCCTCGGACTGGGGGGTGCTTACGTGAGCATTGCTGACGATGTAACCGCTACCTATTGGAACCCAGCCGGCATCGCGGGGATCCGCGATAATTATCAACTCTGTCTCATGCACGCCGCACGGCGTTCCGGGTTGGGCGCATTCAACTATATCAGTGGTACCACACAAGTCCTATCGAAACTCAATCTCGGATTGTCGTGGCTTCGCGCAGGGGTAGACGATATTCCTATCTATCCACTTATTCCGGCGTTCGATCCCAACATTACGCCAGAGGCACGACGCAACCTTGCGAAAAACCGACCCAGAGAATCTGATTTCATTCCAGCAGGTTACCTAAATGACAGCGAAAACGCCTATATTTTGACGCTTGCGACGCGTTGGGTCGTGAGTCAGTCGTGGTGGGATAATTTCGGAAGGGATTCACTGCCCCCGGAGTTTATGTGTGGTGTGAACACGAAATTGATTACGCAGAATTTGGATGGCGGTGAGCTTGATGCTTATAACTATGGAAGTTGGGGATACGGTTTTGATGCGGGATTCCTTGTTCGTTTGCCCGATTTCAATGCCCTTTTTAATGTAGAGGACTTCGGCAGTCTCGCCTTTGGGTTCAATCTTCAGGACATCTCGAAAACGACTTTAACGTGGAACACCGTGTCTGCCCCGAAAGAATCGATTCCAGCGAATTGGAATATTGGAGTCGCCTATACGAACAATCACCTTTTCAACCGGGAGATGATTGTTTCCTATCAATGGCAACAGCGTTACGGCGGACAATCGCATATCGGCATAGAATATCGCATCAGCGAACCGTTGGCACTCCGTGTCGGTTACCGAGACGACCGCATTACAAGTGGTGTCGGCATCCGGGTCCGCCAATTTCGACTCGATTACGCGCTCCTCCTTGGCGACCTAATCAGCACGCACTTCCTGAGCCTGTTGTGGCACTTTTAATTTTTTCTTACGGAGGAAGAACGGACGTTGAAACTAAATGTTCGGTCTTGACAAGTTTGGTTGATCGCGCAGCAAGATCAGGAGCGGTGCCAAGACCACTGGAATCATCACTAACCCATCAAGTACGATAGGCAGACCGTATTGATCTCCCAAAACACCGACGAATTTATTCAGTATTCCTCCGACACCCCACGCTGCCCCCATCATAAAACTCGACGCAATGTTCTCATGCCCGCGCAGGATCATCTGTGCTAAGATGATGTTAACGGTAATTGAACTTGAGAGCACGACGTTCCCCAAAAAGAGAAGTACAAGGAAACTTGGACCCTCAACGTGCAGTGAGGCATAAAGCAGTGGTGGCGACCCAAGGAGTGAAACCAACAACAGCACATAGGTGTTTACACGAGTGATGAGCCAACCACTCGACATGATACCCATGGAACCTGCGAAGATGAAAAGGGCAATCACAAGCGAACGCATCTGGTCGGTATAATTTTGGTCATCGAGATAGATAGATAGGAAATTTTCTAAGCCGACTGCCGTGACGGTTCGGAGTGCCGCAATAATAAATAGCACAGTGAGCGGTAGGAGATGTGGACGGGCAACAGTCCAAAAGGGTTCTTGCGGTCTCGGTGCCTCGTCTAACCTTCCACGCGGCGTCGCGGTGAGATCCAGCGACTTCTGGAATTGTAGCACTTTCGGCACCAACACCGCTAAAAGCACACCAGGTATCATTTCCCACACCAAGTATTCCAAGCCGAAACGATATGGAATGAACATCAGCACCAATGGACCGAGTGCCCGACCGATGTTACCGCCCGTTAGGAAAATGGAGGTACCCATACCTCTACCTTCTGCAGCGAGTGCGCCCGCATAAGTTGTCGCTTGTGGATGGAAGGCGGCGATGCCGAGTCCGCCTATCGCTAATAACAGATAGACGACGCGCGGCGAAGGGGCAACCCATAAAAGGCTTAAACCGATTGCGGTGAAACCGACACCAAACGTCAGGAAATGCACCGACCGGACCCGATCTGATAACCATCCGAAGAGTATCTGTCCGAGTGAACTGAAGACGCTGTAAATCGAGATGAAATTGCCTGCTAAACTGTTCCGTGTTGCGGCTGAGGTGGCTAACTTTGTCAGTAGGAGCGGTTGCAGATGCGATAAGAGGGTGGCGTAGGAGTCAAGGACAGTGTGGGATAACGTCAGAAAATAAAACTGTTTCTGAGAAGACGCTTTAGAAGGGTTTTGAGGGTTTTCCATGAGGTGAAATACGTACCGCTTTTCTGTGAAGATTAAGATAGTTTGTATTGTAAGATACATCCATCTAAAAAGCAAATCTTTTTTCCTGTAAATGCGATTCCTACACGGGCAGGCACAAGACCTGCCCCTACAACTGACAGACGACAGCCGATTGCCATTTCTTCTTGACAATTAAAATCTTCGCATATACTATGATACGCATCTCTGAAATAGAAAATATCCATAATACATACAGCGAGCGCGCCTTTGGATAAAAAGCAAATTCAACGGGTCACCAAAATCGGCTTACCGACGATCTTAGCAGCCGTTTTAGCTTACTTCCTCTTAAAAGAGATAGACATTCAAGAGATACCACGAACCCTGAGCCGATTGTCAATCAAGGCACTCGCTATCGGGTTTGGATGCTACTGCTTGTTAGTCTTCGCGAAAGCCCACCGCTTCCGAGCACTCCTGAACCTTGAGAGTGGTGTCCATCAGGTCTTTCCAATCTTGGCGATGCACACCTTTTGGGGCAATATCCTCCCGATGCGGACAGGCGATGTGTCCTATGTCTACCTGATGCAACGCCGTCAACAGGTGGATGCAACGCAGGGAGTCGCTTCGCTGCTGGTAGCAAGCCTGATTGATTTGGCACTACTGATGGGTTTGGTGGTCGCTACGGCGTGGCTCCTGCGCGATGCGCTTCGAGACACGTTCTCTGGCACGGTGCTCTATCTCATCCCGCTGCTGATGGGAGGAGGCTTGGTTGCCGTGGTTATTTTCGTCTACGCTGCGCCGCAAGCCTGTATGAGATTCACAGAAATGTGTGCGGGTCCCCTATTGGCACTTGAAAAGCGAGCCGTTTCGTGGACAGTCAATAAAATTTTGGCAGTGCTTCGGGAATTAACGACGTTCCGATCACATCGACGGTTCCTGGAGGTCTGGATATATTCTGTCTTGTGTCTCTTAATCCGTTTCGGATTTCAATGCTACCTCGTTACAGAGATGGGTGTTGACATTCCGATGACCGAGGTACTGTTCGCGCTCGCATTTACCAACGTCTTTAACCTGTTGCCCATTCAAACGGTCGGTAACTTTGGGACAACGGAATTCCCGTTCGTCTGGTTGCTAAACCATTTCGGCACATCTATAGAGTCTGCCACTGTCACTGGATTTAGTTTGCACATTCTAATTCTACTTTACTGTCTACCCTTAGGCGCGTCCGGGTTCTTGATGAAACCAAAGGAGCAATAAATAATATGAGAATCATCGATCCACATGTTCACGTTTGGAAAAACGATCCGCAGTTCCCATGGGCACCAGAGACAACAAGTCCACCGGAGGAAGATGCAACAGCAGAGATGCTACTCGATTTGATGGCGGCGAACGGTGTAGAGAAAACCGTTCTCGTTCAAGTTATCCATTACCGTTGGGATAACAGTTATGCCGCCGACGCGATGAAAAGGTATCCTGATAAATTCATGGGTGTCTGCCGAATCAACCCCGAAGATCCGGACGCGCCCGATCACCTCAGTCGTTGGACAGAGGAGGACGGTTTCCACGGTGTGCGGCTCAGTCCTTCCGTCGGTGAGGCAGGTGACTGGTTTGCGGGACCGTTGATGCCACCGATCTTCCGTCGTGCGGAATCCCTCGGTGTCCCGATGCTGATGCTCACAGGAGCCGAGCGATTGGTGGATCTCGTGCCACTCTTGGAACAGCACCCGGAGCTTGATGTTGTCATAGATCACATGGCAAGTTGCTCGCCGGACGCACCTGAAAAACTGGAATTATTACTGAACCTCGCACGCTTTCCCCGTGTCTACGTCAAAATAAGCCATACGTGGTCGATATCGCAAACGGGATACCCGTGGTCGGATACCTTTGAACAGGTTAAGCAGGTATATCAGGCATTCGGAGGTTCGCGGCTGATGTGGGGAACCGATTGGCCCGTCTGCCTCAGTCGAGCCAGTTATTCAGAGACCTTGTCGGTCGTCCGTGATGAGATGGATTTCTTCACACCTGAAGACCGAGAGTGGGTGTTGGGAAAAACCGCACTCCGTCTCTGGCAGTTTCAGGCATAATTTTCTCCTTGACAAATTTTTGCGCGTATGTTATCATAGAAGAATTAAGTTAAATAACGTATTCCCGTTCCCAACCCTCTACAAAAAACAGCACCGTGGCAAGGCACCACGCTTTACAAACCCCTATACGCTTTCACGGGTCAGGTTTCACCCTCACCTCATCCATACGGGAGGAAAAACGATGCCATTCTGTCCACAATGTAATGCTGAATATAAGATAGAAGTCTCGATGTGTTCAGATTGTCAAGTCCTGCTCGTGTCTCAACCCATACAGACCGAGGTTACGGAATATGGGGACTGGTACACGCTTGAATCCGTCCCCAATGAATTAGCGGGTAATATCCTCCAAGGTGTCTTGGAGGAGGACGGTATCCCTGCTCGCCTACGCTGTCATGAAGCCCCTAATTATGGTGGCGTGAAGGGCAATATCTGGCAATCCGAATGGGGCGATGTTCTCGTGCCAGCGAATCTACTTCCAGAAGCACGAGAGTGCCTTAAAGTCTATTTCGATTCACTACAGGACCGTTAAAATCCGCGGACAGGTTGTCATGAAAGCCGATCAACTCTACCTCTTTAAAGAAGCAAAGTCTCACAAATCTCACAGCCGTATGGCTGATAAGGTTCATGTAAGAGGGCATCGTCGGCGTAACGGGAGTTATGTCAAAGAGCATTGGCGGAGTCGACCTCACCGAAGGTTTGGCACTTTCAAACGGTTTAATTCAACAGAGGAGCAGCTTTCCTTCGTTGTCGATAGTGAACCCTCAGATTAACATACATTATAGTGAGACCTACAATTAACTATACATCAGAAAGCGGGTTACAAACCCCGCCAGCGAAGAAGAGGGAACTATTGTTCCCTAAAATGTCAACATATTTTCGGGTTTTACTATAATTGTCTGAATCAGGATTTTCAGGATTCAAGGATTTTCAGGATTATAGAACCTTCTTGATTGACAACTGATAGCCAATAAAGGCATATCTTCTCAGAAAAATGCTATGATCTACTTTTTCCGACGCTTGCGTGTATCCGCTTGGACGTTCCGATGCCTGCAAGCGCACACGATCTTACTGTTTCTCATTGCAACGACCACCCTCTTCAGCGATGTCTACCGTATCAAAAAAGGCGACACCGTCCTGATTGCGGTCATCGGACAACCTGAGTATACACACTCCGCACAGGTCCGTGAAGACGGCAGAATTAGTTACTTCGGTGGTGATCTTGACGTTGCTGGAGAGACAGTCGAGACGGTTAACCAACAGATTCGGGAGTTTCTCGTCTCAGAGAGTCTTGTCAGAAACCCCGTCGTCATGGTCTCACCGGTGCTACAAGAGAACGGCGTTTTCGTCGGTGGTGCGGTCACACTTCCGGGACGCTATCCAATTTCCCCAGAAACCGACATCGGTTTATACCGTGCCATCACACTCGCGGGTGGTATGGCGGAGAACGCCGATCACCAAGTCGTGCAATTAATCCGGACCGACACACCAGAAAAGGTCGAAGTCTACGATCTCTCACCGATTCACCCTTACCGTGATATCCGCGTCAATATCAACGATCTCGTGTTCGTTATGCCTCTGAGTGTCGTTGAAGTGCAAGGACAGGTACAGACCCCCGGCAAACTTTTTATTCGGGGAGAGATTAGCATTAAAGAGGCACTCGCTCGCGCAGGCGGTCCCACCCAAGAGGCAGACCTAACCACCCTTGTAAAAGTTAAGAAGAACGGGAATCTGTCCGAATTCAACCTCTCCGAACAGTTTTGGAGATCGACTCCGAACGGTGACGCTTCTTCGTCCCTATCAAACGGCGATGTTCTGTTCGTTCCGAATGTCTTCAAAGTTGAGCCAATCTACGTAACAGGCTACGTTCGCACGCCGGGTACACAACGGGTTCGCGGACCGCTGAATCTTTCGCAGGCAGTCGCGCTCAGTGGCGGATTTGAAGCATCAGCGAACCGTGAAGAGGGACTCATCCACCGTCGGGACGGCACGACTCTAACGGTGCCTTTCACGTCCACTCCTGCTGATGGCACGACGCAACAGATTTTACTCTATCCGGGCGATGTTTTAGAGGTGCAAGAGAAGTTTCAGGTGAATTGGGGTCTCGTCAGCACGTTGGGTTACATCCTTATCAGTGGTATAACCCTTATCCTAAATATAGCGAATTAAGTTGCAAATGCCCTCATGTCAAACCTCAACATCAAACCCACTCACAAACCCATCAAAACCTACTACGCCGAACTCAGAGAATACGAACAGCTCGGTGAACAGAACGAAGGCACCGTCCGCGCCGCTTTCCAAGGACTACTCCAACACTACTGCCACCAATCCAAGCTCACACTCCTCTGTGAAAAGACGCGTGCGCTCCCCTCTGATAAGGGGGGGCAAATAGACACATCCGACCCGACGGTGAAGTTGTTGATACCTTCAAATTGCCCTACGGCTCCTGGGAAGCAAAGGACACACAGGACGATCTCCACGTCGAAGCGTCTAAGAAGTTTGCGGCAGGCTACCCATCAAAAAATATCGTGATCCAATCCCCGACGCACGCGCTTCTCTACCAGCACGGGGAGTTGCAATTGGATTTGGACATCACCGACCCGAAAAACCTCGTCCGCGTGCTTCAGGGCTTTTTCGCCTATCAGGAAGAGAACATCGCCGCATGGCACACCGCCGTCGCCAAATTCAGAGACACGGTGCCTCAACTCGGTGAAGAGTTAGCAACACTCATTGAAACGGAACGCCAGAACAACCCGCACTTTCAAGATGCCTTTACCCGTTTCCACAAACAGTGTCAAGCCTCGATTAATCCGAATCTCTCTGTCGCTGCGGTGGAGGAGATGCTCATCCAGCACCTGTTGACCGAGCGTATCTTCCGCACCGTCTTCGATAATCCCGACTTTACGCGACGCAATATTATCGCCCGTGAAATCGAAACCGTCATTGATGTGCTGACCGAGCGGACACTGAATCGCTCGGAATTTCTGAGGCTGTTGGAACCCTTCTACACCGCAATTGAGCAGACCGCCAGCACGATTACGGACTTCTCACAAAAACAGGGATTCCTCAACACCGTCTACGAGCAGTTCTTTCAAGGTTTCTCCGTCAAAGTCGCAGACACGCACGGTATCGTCTACACACCGCAACCGATTGTCGATTTCATGGTGAAAAGTGTCGAGAATATCCTCAGGACCGAGTTTAACCGTTCCCTCTCCGATACGGGTGTTAACATCATCGACCCATTCGTCGGGACCGGCAACTTCATCGTCCGCATCATGCAGGAACTTGATCCTATCGCGTTGGAGCGTAAATACACCGCCGATCCGCCGGAACTCCAGTGCAACGAGGTGATGCTCCTGCCCTACTACATCGCGAATCTGAATATTGAGCACGAGTTCTACACGGCGACAAACCGCTATATCCCCTACGAAGGTCTATGCCTCGTGGATACGTTTGAATTGGCAGAGGAGAGAGAGCAGCTGCAGCTGTTCACGCCCGACAACACCGCACGTGTCGAGAAACAGAAAGAATCCGAGGTGTTCGTCGTTATCGGCAATCCGCCCTATAACGTAGGGCAACTCAACGAGAACGATAACAACAAAAATCGTGAGTATGAGACGATGGATAAGTCGATTGCGGATACGTATGCCAAAGATTCCAAAGCGACACTCAGGAGTCAACTTTACGATCCGTATGTCAAGGCAATTCGATGGTCGTTGGATCGAATTGGCGAGGAAGGCGTTGTTGCATTTATAACAAACAACAGTTTTATTGAAGGCTTGGCGTTTGATGGGATGCGGAAACATCTCGCCGCCGATTGCGACGCAATTTATGTGCTGGACTTAGGTGGAAATGCCAGAAAAGGGTTGAAGGTTTCCGATGCAAATGTGTTCGGAATTCGGGTGGGTGTGAGTATCAACCTGTTTGTGAAGAAAAAAGAGAATTCATCAGAATCAGCACGACTCTTTTACTTTCGCACGGATGACCTGTGGAATAGGGAACAAAAATTCGATTTTCTGAATGAAAGTCAACATATTGGTGTTATTCTGTGGCAATCCATTCAACCGGATCCTCGGCATACATGGCTCACCAAAGGACTCCACGCCGAGTTTGACACTTTTATCCCGATGGGAACTAAAGAAGCGAAGGCAATAAAGGGTGAAGCGATAGGTGTGATTTTCAAAACCTATAGTAACGGTGTGAAAACGAATCGTGATGCATGGGTTAACAATTGCAACCGTGATGTTCTTGCTGAAAACATGAGTGGGATGATTGAAATTTACAATGCGGAAGTGGCTCGCTGGGGGCAACACATAGGTCGCGATGCTGACCTTGATGATTTTCTGGAGACTGATGACGCGAAAATCAAGTGGAGTTCAACCTTAAAGCAGAAGTTGCGGGGTGGGAAAATCACGGAATTTTCAGGAGCAAAAATCCGGCAGTCCGTCTATCGTCCGTTTGTGAAATCGCACCTTTACTTTGATAGGATAATGAACGATAGGGTGCTCGCTTTTCCATCTATTTTCCCTACAACAGAGACTGGGAGAAAAAATCGAGTAATTTGCCTGACAGATAAAGGATATGAAAAGCCTTTCATGGTTCTTATGGGTTGTCAACTTATTGATCTTCATGTTGTAGGTCCAGGTTGTGGTGCCCAATGCTTTCCCTTTTACATCTATGACGAGGACGGCGCGAACCGCCGCGAAAACATCACCGATTGGGCATTGGAGAATTTCCGAACCCACTACGAAGACAACACTATCACCAAGTGGGACATCTTCCATTACACCTACGGCCTCCTCCATCATCCCGATTATCGCGAGAAATACGAGGCGAACCTCAAACGTGATCTGCCGCATATCCCGTTTGCGAAAGACTTATGGGGATTTGCGACGGCTGGCACGCGACTCGCAGATATCCACGTCACCTACGAATCCCAACCCGAACACCCATTAAACTTCATCCAGAACCCGGATGCACACCTCGATTGGCGCGTGGAGAAGATGAAATTCTCCAAAGACAAAACCTCGCTTATCTATAACGAATTCTTAACGCTATCGGGGATTCCACCGAAGGCACATGATTACCGACTCGGCACCCGTTCCGCACTGGAGTGGGTCGTGGATCAGTATCGTGTGAAAACGGATAAACGGAGCGGTATCGTCAACGATCCGAACCGTGCCGACGATCTGCAGTATATCGTCAAGTTGATCGGTCAGGTCATCACCGTCAGTTTAGAGACGGTGGACATTGTTGAAGGGTTGCCGTCCTTGTAGGTGGGGGAAATTGAGGAAACACCCAAGCAAAACCCCATCAAAAACTCTAAGCGAAAACACTCGTACTTACAGAGGGAAGTCGGGATTCGGAGATCCCTCCTACAAAAAACTGAACGATCCTATGATTCAGACAACCGATTCTTGACTTCCACCGGACGATGTGATATACTCTAATTTGAACCTTATCAATGGGAAAAAGAACATGAGACGTTTCGGAACACAGGGGCCTGTAAATCCTGCAGAACATTATATTCTGCCGCGCGCTGCAGAAACTGCGGATTTCATCAATCGTGTCAAAGATGACATGTACATCGTCCTCTTCGCGCCGCGCCAAACCGGCAAGACAACCTTTTTTTACTGGGGACTTGAAACACTTGTAACACAAGATTCGACCTATTTCCCGATTCAGTTGGACTTTCAGGTCGTTCGCAACATCGCGCCTGCTACTTTTTACGAGCGGCTCTCTTACCTGATTCGCACAGATGCTCACGGAGGAGTTTAATATTCCAAAAAACGAAACGATTACGATGGGGCACTTTACGACTGCACATACTCAACTCCTCCGCGGACGGAATACCAACATTGAGCATTTAACAACCAATATTCGCAAAGACCCGCGTTTTGAAAGTGTTTTGATGCGAATTATGGCGCGGGATGAAGGTGTGGACTTCAATCTGGATGATGACATCATCAGCGAACTCGCTACTCATGGAGTCATCAAAGAAGGGGCTGATGGGATGTGTGAAATTCTCAACCCCATTTATCTCTATCGCATTATGAGAGTGTTCAAGCCAACCGTGAATGGACTGGAGCAAGAATATTTTCCCGAAGACACCGACGATGATTAAACGGAAACAATTTATGAACCGATGCTTTACATACATCTTCATCATAGCGTTCAGTCTCGCATGCATGCCCGCGACAGCGGCTAATACGGACATTCATGAAAATGCCGGTACCCGCGCCATGACCTTCCTCAAAATTGGGGTCGGCGCAGAGGCGATGAGCATGGGAGAATCCCAAGTCGCGGCGACCGATGACCTATACGCATCCTACTGGAACCCCGCGGGTCTCGCAAGGCTTCAACAGCCGCAACTCGCACTCATGCATAACGAATGGTTCGCCGATATTAACCACGAATTCGTCGGATTCGCGCTTCCACTTAAGGGTGTCGGCACGCTCGGTGTAAGTTCGAGTTTCTTGTCCTTCGGGGAATTGCAGGGACGCGATCGGGATGGCAATGAAACGACGATTTTCCGTCCTTATGATCTGGCACTGATTCTCTCGTATGCCCGCGGCTTCGGCAGTTCAGTCGCTTTCGGGGCGAACGCGAAATTCCTGCGCGAGCAGATCGCTGATGAAAGCGGGACAGGTATCGCTTTCGATCTCGGCGGACTCTACAACTTTCCTGAGATACCGATCTCGTTGGGGTTCAACGCACAGCACGCCGGACCCCGCGTGAAGTTCATAGAGGAAGCGTTCGGGTTACCTTTTACCTTCAGGCTCGGCGTGGCTTACAGACTCTGGAACGACGCACTCCTTCTCACGACAGACATCATTCGTCCGTCCGACAACGATATTGCTATCGGGGTCGGAGCAGGCTACACAATCGGCAATGTCTTACACCTCCGCACCGGCTATAAATATAAGATCGGCGGTAACGATTTAGGCGCGATATCTGGACTCACAGGCGGATTCGGGTTGACATTCCTCCGTTTCCAAATCGACTATGCGCTTATCCCGTTCGGCGTACTCGGATTAACCCACCGCGTCTCCTTAGTCGCCAATTTTTAGCTACTCGGAGGCCGCTTCAATAAACGCCTCAAAGAGTTTACGTCGGTGCTTCTGAAAATCAGCGGTTTCGAGCATCCGCTCTGGATGGTATTGCACACCCAGCACAAACCGTTTTGATGTATTCTCCATCGCCTCGATAATCCCTTCTTCTGTCCGTGCTGTTACCTCAAAACCTTTCCCCTTGTCTTTCACCGCTTGATGATGGGCGGAGTTGACTTCGTCTGTGCGCTTCTCCGTGATTCGGTTGAGCCGACTGCCCGCGACAATCTCAATTGTGTGCCGAGAATCCACATCGTTTACCTGTGATTGACATGACACCTCTTTTGGGAACTCCGAGGGTATATCTTGGTAGAGACTCCCACCCATTGCGACGCTCATAATTTGGATACCGCGACAGATACCAAAAACGGGCATGTCCGCGGCGATTGCTTCTTGACAGAGCGATATTTCAAAGGCATCTCGATCTTCGTTGACATATTTTAGCGTTGGGTGCCACTCGGCATCAAAATTGTCTGGATGAATATCGCTACCCCCTGTGTCACCCCCTGTTAGCAAAAGACCATCAATATCAGCGTAAGCGTCTTCGGATATGGCGGGGTACAGCGTGCGAGGTATACCGCCGAACTCTGTAATCGCCTTGATATAGTTATTAGAAGGGTCGTCCTCAATATTTTCGCTAAATATAATTCCGATAATAGGGCGCATATAAGAAAGTCTCCTTTGGGGTATTTTTTTATAAATTGAGGTTATTGTTTGGAGACAGCCTCAATAAATGCAGTAAATAGTTTTGCGGCGTGTTTTTCGAGATCCGGATTGAACGGGAAAGAGCAAGGGCTTATCAATACGAAGAGAATTGGCATTTTTTCGGTAGATTGTCGTGTAAAATCCGATATCCGATAAGCGTTGGGTTTCGCTGGGGCTTCGGAGTATTCGGAGATCTTGAAAATCCGAAGGTTCTCGCATCATACACCTTTAATTTCTCACATCCGCTCAACCCAACCTACGTACGCAAACTCTATATTAAATTATATCCCATTTCAAAGCCAAATAACAAACCAACCTCACTCCTGTAACGGACTATTTAGTTTTCGGTTCCGATCTTGGTTTTCGTTCACAGATGTTTAAGGTTTCGCGCAATATCGCGAGCACAGCTCGCTCCTACAGCGGAAAAACATTCACACATATAAAGTAAATATGGAAACCTAAATAACCCTGCTCCTGTAAGAGGTGGGATAGACTGGATTTATAGTAAACTTTAGAATTAATGATACATGTTTATGACTTCATCAATGGTTATATCAGCATTGTATTCTCTGAGAC
>JAGWBV010000079.1:0-3800 GCA_021295715.1 Candidatus Poribacteria bacterium
GTCAAGTAAAAATGCTAAAAATTTAGCATTAATTAATGGAAGTTCGATTTAAATACGACTAAAGTTTGAACAATTTGGATAAGACTCAGGACACGTAGGCTCGATTTACTCAATAGATTATGTCAGCGGTCTTCAAATAAATATGACTTGACTCGAAAAGAAAAACACTACGTATAAGTGTCGGGTAAGAAAATATGACAAAGAATTTGAATAAGAAAGATACCAAATCTTAGACTTCAACGCGCACAAAAGCGAGATACGCACCCGCGAACAATACTGCCAAAAACAGGAATAATAACAGAATGTCCGTAGCTGCAGCGGTGTAGGCACCCGTGAAACTGATGTGATCTTCAAATTTTGGAATTGATTCAAAGCGCACTGGCTTTTGTGAGGTGCCCTCCTTGGAACCGATTGCGTGTGGACTCTCTGGATCGGCATGATCGGTTTCGATGAGAAACGCCATGAATTCATCGGCATATCGGCGCACTTGCTTCAAGAATTGAACATGCCGTGTGAAACCAGTCCCAGCAAGAGATTCAATGGCGTATCGGACACTTGACGCAGGCGATATACGGGTTATGGATCTCGCGAGTCGAATTTGAGCAATTTGAGCGTCTAAGTGCTCCTCGTTCAATCTCTCGTTGTTTCTTGCATCCTCAGTGAGGTATTTCGACCACAATAATGTTCCCTCCGTTGCTGGAATCTCTCGCGAAGGTATTTTGCGCTCAAGTTCGTCGTACTGTTGATAAAAATTATTGGACAGATGCTGCCGACGGGCGGCGAGTTCGTTACGGGTCATTGTTGGCTGTAAGCCACTGGTAAGCGCGCCGGTTGTAGAGGGCAGCAGGACGACCCAAACAACCCAAATTAGTAAGAGAATCGTGAGACTCGATGACGAATTGCTCACGCGAGAGGATATGAGCAGCCCCAGTCCAAGGAAGATTGACACATAAACAAAAGCGACGCAGATAATGACTCCCAATCGTCCGCACTCGCTTAGTCCCAGTGGAATACTTCCCGACGTATAAAGTAGAAAAAGGTTAATGAATGCGGCAATTAAAAAAGGGATACTGATAGTTATCAAGGCTGCAAGAAACTTGCTTACCAATACGGTGCCGCGTGAAACACTATTGGAGAGTGTCAAGCGCAAGGTGCCTCGTTCTCGGTCCGAAGATATCGCGTCGAAAGTAAATAAGATGGCAATCAAACTCAGCACGATAGAGACGATAGTATTCCAATCAACATTTGTATAATCCGGCATAATATTCCATAGGTTTGGATCGGATTGCGGGTATTCCATTCGCCATAGCGTTCTGATTGAAAAACGACTCGATATTAAGAACAGACCTCTGCCAACTCCGTCAGCGGATTCAGGTATAAATGTTTCACCACCGTCCGCACAAAAGGAGAGTGGAGAAGATTTTTTGTAGAGCCTGCCGGGTCCTTCCGTAAATAGGTTATAAACACTGTCCGCGTTGGATCTCATTTTATCCAAAGACGCTGAAACCTTTTTTTGATATGCCGTTGATTGCGCCTCGTATTCGCCAAGATACCCAATTGCGTTGACGAGCATCAGTGCGATAAACAATATCGTTGTAAAGGCAAATCGCAGACTGTTCAGATGGTCGTAAAGTTCACGCTTTGTAATGTGCCAGATCATCTTTCTAATTTTCCTTGCGGTGCGGTTGGGCAAGACTTGGCAGAGGACATCCTTTTTCGGAACCCGCCCCGGCCCGTTGGTTGGGGCTACAAGTGTTGGATAAGTTTTCCAAATACCCTTTTAACCGATTACCAACCACCATTTCTACACTTCTTGGCGCACGAAGATTAAAAATGTTGTCATAAACAGCACAACGTTAATGAGTAGCAGACACGCAATGTCACCACTTGCGTGCTGTATGCCCTTCCATATATCCCTCCGACGATAAGAAAACCGTGGTAAATCGTTCCAATCGACTTCTCCTTGGTCAACAGCGAACCATTTCCGAGAAGAAAAAGCCTTCTTATCATATAAATAATCGATAATCGTTTGCCGATACCGCTGGACTGCTGTGATAAAATCCTCAATACCGTGGAAATCTGTTCCTGCCCACGCCTCGGTTGCGAAGTCATACATCGCTGTCGGTGAGAAACGCATCAGATTTTTCGCCACATTCGCTTTGTGAACGTAGACTTGATCCAAAGCTTTTTGTCGAATTTGCCACGTCCTTTCTGCTGCGCGAATTCGTCGCGGCTCCGAGAATTGAAAGTAAGCTTTGACATGAGGCATCAGGGGTTCTGCCTCTGGCTTGATGCGAATATAGCGAATTTCTGCCTTAGAGTACTTGAGCGTCGTCGGATCCGAAATATGAGGAGCACTCCAACTTCCTGAATAAAGTATATTGTCATTCAAGTCTTCCCCTTCAATTGCATCGTTCCTTAAAAAATCCATTCGTTCTCTTTCAAAACTTTCCCAGATCTGCTCAATTTCACGATAAGAGGATTCCAATTGAGAAGGGGTCTGCCAAAGCCGATTGACCGAGAATACAATGAGACTTGGATAGATAAGGACCAGGGTGCTCCATATCACCATTGACACCATCAGGGCAGTCGCGGTTCGGCGCGTGATTGCCGAGATTAACAATCCTATAAGATAAAAAGCGGAGAGATATATGATTGAGGTAAGTAAAATACCACTAATCCGGAGCCAATCATCTCCCGTGAGCAAAATCGACTCAGATACAGAAAATAAGATGAGTGCGAGTAGCAAACTCATGACTACAGGAAGCGTCAGACAAGCCAGCGCACTGATATACTTTGCCAACAGAATAACGGGACGACTGACGGGGTTTGCCATCGTCAAACGGAGCGTGCCTGCTTCCCGTTCCCCAGCGATTGCATCGTGGGCGAAAAGCAGTGCCAGTAAACTGAGAATTACCTGAAAAATCAGAACCAAATCGACGCTGGAAAACAGGTTGAGGAAAGGATTATCGGCACTGTGTGATAGGGTATCCCAAAGGGTTGGAACAAGGGTATGCCTGACAGTGATAGAGTTGCCGATCCGTCGATCTAAACCTGCATTGAAAATGCTCAGTGGGTTGGGTGGTCGGTCTATGCGAATTCCTCCATCTATCTCCGAATAAGTCCTTGTTCTTCTTAAAAACCTCTGACGGTGTTCCTTCACTGCGGTATCGTAACTTGTCAGACGGCGCTCGTAATCGGCAATTAAGACAACGGTATTCGCAACAACCAACGACAGTGTGACGACCATCGCAACGAGAAACCGAAAGGTCATAAGATTGGCGAGCAATTCTCGCCGAACGAGAATCAGAAACATGGGGTTATCACTTAATCTGTCCCTTCTAAAATACCCGCATATTTTCGGGTTTTACTATAAACAATGTGATACCGTTCACACTCTTACGCTATTGTAGTGTTAAGACGCGATTTCGGACAGGAAATATTGCATTATAAGAAAAAATTGAAAAAAGTCTGGATTTTTTAGGAAGTGTTCGGAAAGATTAGGAGTTGTGTTCAGACCGCTGGGAAGCGAACTGGGTTGCAATATGTGAGGGCTGTTCAATTACCATTAGAGGGTAACCAAACAGCCCCAACAAAGTGCGAGGTTAAAAACCGCGCTTAGATACAAAAATCCTATTCAAAACCGCTGACTTTCGCAGCTTCAGGTGCGCTCGTCGGAAGTTCCTTCTGGGCTAACGTATCTTCAGGTACATAACCGGAATAGTCAGAAATCTGACCGTGCGTCAACGCATACACCACAACGTTCGTCATGAAACGATAGACACCGGGTGAATAGTGGA
>JAGWBV010000079.1:3875-46106 GCA_021295715.1 Candidatus Poribacteria bacterium
TTTCGGCGGACGTGTGCCCCACCAGAAGATGTCGTATCCGACAGGGGGACCACCCATTTCATAGAAGTTATCGTAAATCTCGTGCTCGTTCGCAATACGTTCAATCTGATACTCAGGCATGACGTAACGCATCTGTGCGAGGAAGAGACGAATCATCGCTTGCGCAGGTGCGTTCACACCGCAGTCGTCAAAGACGAGGAATCCACCTTTTTCAACGAGATAGCGACGCATACCAGCGGCTTCAGTCTCAGTGAGACGGCTATCCATTTTACCACCACCATACTGCCGTCCGAGCAAGTTACGAGAACGGGTGAGTGACGGATCGTGTCCTGTCATAAAGACGAAGGGTGTTTTGAAGAGGTTAGCATCGGTAAGTTTCAATGCGCCACCTTCAACGTTCATGTCGGTTTTAATCTTCGTACGCTCGTTGAGCCATTTCGTCAATGCGTTGAGGGAAGAAGCATCAGCCCACCAGTCAGAGAGACTGTGACGGATCCGTGTGAAACGGAAGACGCCTCGGATGTCCTTACCTTTACCGATAACGCGTCCACCGGGTTCGCCTCTGGGCAGGGGTGGTACTTCAACGTTACCGAGTGTGATGTTTTCAACGACATCGCCGAGCGCATCGCGTGCGGCACCGACGTTTTCAACCATTGCGAGTCCGGGTGGACGTTCAAAAGCGACCTTCACCTGCACAACGCTGCCTGCGACACCACGACCGATGTTAGCCGGTCCAGCGGAGGGGGCAGTTGCGACAGGGGCAGAGAACGCCAAGGCACCAGGGGCATCCGAAACAGGTAGGTCAGCGTGTGTTACAACTGTCGGCACGGGTGCGTTCGGCGTAACCACTCTTGGTACATTCGGATTAATCGGTGCGTCCACTCTGACGGTTTGGTTTGAAAATTCGAGCACTGTCTGCGGTTGGAAATTCGACTTCGCAACAAACGCAGTCGTTACACGAGGCTGTACTTGAACCTGTTCGACGACGACGGTGTTTTGTGTTGGAACCGTCGGCTTAATAATAGGTTTTACAACAGGTTTGCGGACCTTAGGCTTCGGTGGCTCCTTGGGTTGGAGCACTTCAGCACCCACGAGATCTTTGAACTGTTCAGTTTGCGTGACGAGATAAATGCCAGCAATGAACGCTATGACCGCGTGAAGTACCAATGAAGTCATCAAGGCACCTGAGGTTCGTTTTGCACTCATTCGTTATTACCTCCAAGGGAAATTTGCGTATCCTACAGAAAATAAAAAGTTGTTGATGCAGGGATATATGCAATTTCCGTGCCAATGTGATAAACACTGAATTGGCGATGAATCCCTGCATCAAACGGGTTAAGCTGCACGAAAAGGGGCAATCTCTTTTTAAGCTGCACAAAAAGGGGCAGTCTTTAGCAACCGTGTGCACCAAAATCGGACTTATTCGACTTTGTCGGCAGCTGTTGTAAAGAAGCGGCCTGCCTCCTTAAGCCGGGGTTTACCTTTGTGAAAGCCAAAGATGCCAAGGTTATTTTCGGTACTGCTATCCAACTCGTGGATCTTCCACCCATCCTTTTCCTCTTTCACCAGATAGAGATGCGTTTCGCCAGGAAACGCGCCTTTGTAACAATTGTAGCCTATGGCACTCGCTTCAATTTTGCTGCCTTTATAGCGAATCCAAAAATCTGTCAATTGGTCGTTCTGACCCCATTTGGATCCCTTTGTCCCGATGCCGATCCACAGACCTTCGATAGCGATTTCAACATTCCTCCAGCCGAAGGCGATTGGCACCGGTTCATTTCCGGCAAAGATTGTTCCGAAGGCAACCTTGCCGTCATTCGTCCGGAAAGTCTCCCCAATGGCTTTGAGATCGTTGTCGTTAAAGGCTTTGTAGAAGGCAGCATAGACCTCTTGAATTGCGGCTTTTTCTGCTGCGAAGTCGATAGGCGGTTTCGCAGCAACTGCTGGCGTATCAGAACTCGTAGATGAGGCACTTTCTGTCGGCTTTTCAGCGGATTCCTCTTCGGTGTCGCCACCACATCCTACAATGCCGACGCTCATGATGCCTACTGCGAAAAGGACAAGCACGAGCCACGTTAATCTCGATTGCATTTTTCTAAATTCCTCCTTTAGATTCATTACATTGCTTGCAAGCGAGCGTTGCAAGCCGGTCGCATCCAAAAAAAAAATCGCGCTTTCCAGTTTCCCAAATGCGTATCAGGCAAAGATTCGCCGCTTAATGGCTAAGATACACTTTCCATGGATGCTGTTTAAGACATTATAACGTCTTTACAAAAATATGTCAAGTTAATTTGTCACCGCTGATGCCTGTTGCTGTTTAGGGTCCAATTTCTCAATTTTCGTCAAATAAGCAGCCGCTTCAAGAGTCTGAATTACATGAGAAACCTGAATTTCGGACATACACCCCGCTTTTCCAAATCGACAGGTCGTACCTAAACAGGGACAGTCAGACTTCCGCTGAATCGTTTGACACTTTTCACCCGCTGGACCGAAACGGGTCGGATCTCCGGGTCCATACAATCCAATTGTCTGTGTGCCAACGGCAGCAGCGAGATGCATCGGGCCGCTATCGTTCCCGATAAACACATTGCATGTGGGCAAGATTGATGCCAACTGTGTCAGCGTCGTTTTGCCAGCGATATTGATTGATTCACCTCGCATCAGTGCTTGGATTTCGGTGATGATCGGTATTTCATCTTCCACACCGACAAACAGAATGTGTGCACGTTTTTGGGCAATCAGCCAATCCGCTAATTCGGCATACCGCTCAGGCAGCCACCGTTTCAGTACAATCGGGGACCCAGGATGGATAGCAACCAACGGGTGTTGCCTCTCAATCTGATATGTGGCAAGGAAATCGGATGCCCATTTTTTATCTTCTGCTGTTACTGCGAAGATTGCGGTTTGGACAGGCGTTGGGATGCCGACTTGCCTTAAGACATCGAGATTACGCGTCGTTTCGTGAGTCCCACTGAATTGTGCCAAACCTAATTTGTTTGCAACTTGTAGGGCTCCACGACTGAGTCGTTTCGGCGTGAGTCGTCCGAATGCAAACCAGACAGTCCGCCAATCGCTGCGGAGTTCCACCATCAGATCGTATTTTTGACAGCGTAACTCTCGGTAGAGCTTAAACGTTTCTCTGAGCGATGTCGGCTGCCCTGTGCGGCAAAAAGCGGGTGAATTGTATTCTATCACGTGATTGACATCAGGATGCTTCTCTAAAACGACGCGACTCCACGCACCGGTGAGTGCGTGCAGTTCAGCGTTTGGATACGCTCGACGGAGATTCGAAAACACCGGTGTTGCTAACAGGACATCTCCGAGATGGTCGAGTTTGATAACAAGGATTCGTTCCGGCGCGAAAGATTTCGGAAACCAACGTTTCCGATAAAAAAGCCACTGCACGACAGCGGAAGCGATTAGCGTGAGAATTTCGGGCGCGTTCTGAAACATCTTTTTGCAGTTTACTGAATTTGTGGGGATTTGTCAAAAGGAATTCCGTCCAGTGAATCCGTAGTGGTCCGCCAGCCGCCGCGAACGTGTATCGCTAATCCACCGCTCACACGCAATATCTCCCGAAAGAATCTTCTAACATCTCTCTATCCCACCCGACTGTCGACTCACAAATTTTGTTATACTGTTCATTATTTGAACAAATTTGTCCATTTTCTTTTACAAAAATCAGATAAAATAGCAAAATAAGGTAGGTTTTGCTATTTTTCGGACTGGCACCGTCCTTGCTAAACATTATATTGGAGTTCCTTACGAGATATATAGAGTTACTCGGATACTCAAAACAAAAAGGCAGTGGATGTGGAATCGTCCCCAAAATTATTCAAATAATTTCTAAGAGGTATTGGAGGCATCTATTATGTTTGTAAGAATCAATAAAGTCTTGACACGACAGACTTATCGAACGATGAAGGACAATTACTCATGAAGACGAACACACGCATACACTTCTTATTCACTCTTGGCTTACTATTTCTTGCCCTCAGTTGTGGGCCTGATGGGAGTGACATCCTACGCCCCTCTGACATATTCGATGTCACACAAACATTGCTCGCGGAAACGAAGGAGTCCCCTAACACTCAGGCTCCGCTTGACTCTCAGGACACCTATAACACAGTGCTTGCACCTATCCTCACAGAACGTTGCGCTATTAGAGGTTGTCACGTTACTGGTGGTCCAAAGAACCTTGATTTTACTACATATAGCAGCTTCACGAAAGGTGGCGATGATGGCGCAATATTTATCCCGGGCAATGCTAAAGATAGTACTGTTATTAAGGAGATCGTTTCAGGCAGAATGCCGCCTTACGGGGATCCGTTGACTCCTGCCCAAATTCAGGCATTTCGGGATTGGATTAATCAAAGTGCAGCCGATGACAGTTCAGGTGCCGATAAACCTGACAGCCAGGCCTCCGTTTTGCTGGATACACCCGATGCAGTTGAAATAACCCATTACAGCAATTGGCAACTCACAGAACGCACACCGCCTATGGTTCGTGATGGTATAACGATATTTACAAAGGTCGTGTTTGCTAAAAATGCGCCTTATAGAGTTGCCAATGATTCCTCGGCGCGTCCGGATATAAGATATATATTATCGAGATCTGACGGGAGCAAAGTGGAGAGGCGTTATAGTATTGTACCGCGCGACTCTACTGGTAGCGACTTTGTAAGTGCTGACTGCAAGCCTATAGAGGGCACAAAAGTATTTGTCTGTAAGTACACGCTTCCTGTTTCTGACTTCACGGAATTTTCTGTAAATATCCTCGGTATTGTACTTGATGGCACTTCGTTGAAGATCGACTCAAAACGGGTACCGGAACAACAAGAAGTACTTCAACAACAACCAGTGCAACAACCCCCTACGCCTCAGGTTGTCTCCTTTGAACGCGATCTTTTGCCTATTCTGAGAGGACGGTGTGCGTTTGCTGGCTGTCATGTTGCTGGAGGTCCCGAAGGCATTGATCTCAGCACGTATGAAGCTTTTGCGAGGGGTGGAAACGATGGTCCCATCTTCATCCCTGGGAATCCCGCGAGCAGCGATATTATCGAAGAAATCGTTTCAGGAAGGATGCCACCCGGTGGACCCCGCCTGACAGATTCCCAGATCCAACTTTTCATTGACTGGATTAATCAACAAAAACCAACAGTTCTCAACCGAGACAATAATGTTGCTACTCGAACAACTTTCCCTCCAAGCACTGCAACGAGTAACGATGACGACGATGATGATCACGACGATGATGACCACGACGACGATCACGATGACGATGATGATGACGACGATCACGATGACGATGATGATCACGACGATGACCACGACGACGATGATGATGACGATGACCACCATGATGATTAGCAGGGATTCCAATATTGCTGCTACTTCACCGCTCCGTAGAGGCTGGTTTCAGACCAGCCTCTATATTTAAGCCCACCTCCTTCACTATTCAACAAAAAGCAAACCCAAACCCATTTGCATTCGTCAGATAGATTCTGATATACTATTTTCACTTGCTTTTACCCCTCACAGACGAATTTAAGCACATGCAATTTATCAAATACTTTTCAGAGATCGACGATGCCGACTTGCCGCGAGTCGGCGGAAAAGGGTTGAACCTCGGAAAACTGACGAGGACCGGGTTTCCAGTACCGAACGGTTTTTGTGTCACCACGGATGCCTATCGCTTGTCTGTTGAAGGTCTATTGGAACAGAATCAGAGTAACGTTAAAGACATCGAATTATCACCAGAACTCGTTGCAGAAATCCATGCGGCGCGAGAAACATTGCAGACAGCTGCGGTCGCAGTGCGTTCCAGTGCCACAGCAGAGGACCTGGCAGAAGCGAGTTTTGCGGGGCAGCAGGATACCTTTTTGAATGTAACACCCGATAAACTTTTAGACGCGCTGAAAGCCTGCTGGGCATCACTCTGGTCGGAACGAGCCATTGCCTATCGGCAGACGCAGAAGATCCCTGATGAAGGATTAGCAATGGCAATCGTTATTCAAGAAATGTGTGAATCAGATGTTTCTGGCGTGCTTTTTACTGTTGCTCCGTTTAATGAGAACGCCGCTATTATTGAATCGAATTGGGGATTAGGTGAGTCGGTTGTATCTGGTGCGATCACGCCTGATAGTTTTTACGTATCGCGGGATACAGGTGAGGTACTGGAAAGAAGTATCGCTACGAAATGCGAAATGGTAACTGCTGCTGGTGTCAGTGCGGTCCCCTCTGCACAGCAGGATACCCCAAGTTTAACGGACGCGCAACTGAAGGAGCTCACACAACTCGGCAGGCAGGTTGAAACCTACTATGGACAACCGATGGATATTGAATGGGCACTTGCAGACGGACAGTTTGTCCTGCTGCAGTCCCGTTACATTACTACATCCGCCGAACCTGTCACACATCTTAGTCAAACACATTCCATCTCCGAAGCAGATAAAGAAAGCATTGAGAAAATCCGTCAAGAGGAAATCCAGATATTGGAAGCACGTGCCGATGAACAGGGGACCGTTTGGTGTCATCATAATCTTGCGGAGGTGCTACCGGCTCCACTCCCGATGACGTGGGAGATTCTGAAGAAATTTATGTCGGGTGCGGGTGGGTTAGGTAAAGCGTATCAAGGCTTGGGGTTTTATCCAAGTGAGCGCGTCAATCATGAAGGGATTCTTGACCTGATATGTGGGCGGGTCTATGTTAATTTGAACCGTGAGGCGGAGCTCCATTTCGACGGTTTCCCATTTGCACACGATTTTAACGCCTTGAAGCAAAACCCACAAGCAGCGATGTATGCGCAGGCACAAACCGATATTACGCGGAGTAACGCCTCATTTTGGTTGAAACTACCGCTCCATATCATCCGTATGAGCAGAGCGGAGATGCGGCTGCGGCAGTGCCGCTCTGATTTCGGCCGATCGCTAACTGAAGAAGCATTTCCGGCGTTTCAAGCGGAAGTAGAAGCAGAGCGAAACATTTCATACTCAGACCTAACGGATATCGAATTAGTGACGAAGTTTGAAGAATGGTGTGCTAAAACACTGGACGACTTTGCACCGAAAGCCCTGACCGCTACACTCCTCGCCGGGTTTTCACTTCAACGATTGGAGGCGGCTCTTCAGAAGTGCTTGAATGAAACAGAAGTAAAAACTTCCGCGAGCAGGCTTATCAGTGGAATTTCTGGTAATCTCACCGTTGAAACCAACGAGAAATTGTGGGAAGTGGCAACAGGAAACTTGACCCTTACCGATTTCCTAAAAGATTACGGACATCGAGGCGTTGATGAGTTTGAATTAGCACAACCCCGTTGGCGCGAAGATACCACTTATCTTGAACAGATCGTCGCCTCTTTCCAACAAGAGAATGCTGAATCCTCTTTTTCTAAGGATGATGGGGCGAAGCAACAGATAGAACAACGTGAGTCGGCGGAAAAGGAACTCGCCGCACACCTGAAAAATAAAACGGGTTTAAGAAAGCAGATTGAGAGCGAACTGGACTTCACAAGACGCTACATGCCCTTCAGAGAGACAGCGAAATTTTACCTTATGCTCGGTTATGAACAGATTCGACGTGCCCTGCTTGAATTGGATCGCCGTTATCGACTCGATGGCGGTGTCTTCTATCTCGTGGCTGATGAATTACGACGACTCACAAACGGTGAGGTATTCAGTGATCTTATCACTGCCCGTAAGACGAAGCGCGAATTGATGTTACAAATTGAGGTGCCGGACGTTATCTTCAGTGATACATTGGATCAGATCGGTATCTCGATACCCCTCGAAGCGGTTGATACACTCACTGGAGTGGGCGTTTCGGCAGGTGTTGCAACAGGACACGCGCGCGTGCTTCTGACACCGACAGATGTGCGACCATCCGACAGGAATTATATTCTGGTATGCCCGTCAACCGATCCGGCATGGACCCCGCTTTTTCTGCCTGCAGCGGGACTGGTGATGGAGCGAGGGGGGATACTTTCACACGGTGCGGTCGTTGCCAGAGAATATGGCGTGCCTGCTGTGGCGAACATCCCGAACGCAACTCGCCGTATTGCTGACGGGCAGATGCTCCAAGTTGATGGGAATCATGGAACGATCTCAATTTTTTAGGCAGCCTCGTAGTGGGGAAACGGAATATGCTGCTACTCGACACCTATTCAGATAAACTTCAGCAGAAGCGTAGAAAAACTCGTCGAGCGTTTCTGGTTTCGCTGGTTCTACATGCCATTGCGACAATAATTATCGGTCTCGGTTATATTCAGTGGTATCGACCGATGCAACCTTCGGAGCCGCTTACTTCAGAAGCCATTGCGGTGACATCCCTCCAACGTTTTCATGTGAATAGTACCCGCAAACGTTCTATGCCGGCTACGCGGCGGTCAACGCCGACGCGTTCCAAAACCTCGCCCGCTCTTAAGCAAAACGTTGCGAAACTGGTGCATTCAGCACCGCCAACCGCTTCGAGTGCCGCTATTCCCGTGCTGAGGACAGACGCTCGGTTACCAATGGCTGAGACATCCCTGCGCGAGCAGACCACAGAAACGCTTGCGTGGAAAACGATTGCGACCACGCAGACCCAAACACCTACCATCGCACCCAAGCCAAAAACTGGTCAAGGCGAGACTGCGATGAACACAGCAGATACTAACAGTCCTGCTCAACCGATTGACAGAGACGCACGGATGGGAGAGGCATTAGAAGGTATCGCGGAGAGCGTCGCTGACGGTAACACCGAAACCGCTGTTGACCTCGTTTTTCTGCTTGACATTAGCGGAAGCATGATAGATAATATCCGTGCAGTCGGTAGACAGCTGAATCGGATGGTAACGGTGTTTGAAAAGGATGGTATTGATTTCACACTCGGAATCGTTATCTTCAGGTATCTTGAAGGCGATACAATTATCCATCCACAAACGCGAGACAGCGAGAAATACAAACGCCTGTTAACTTCGCACGTTGTCGCCGCTGCCGGAGATGAACGGGCACACAATGCGATCATAAAAACAATTCGACGCGTCAACTTCCGCGAAGGGGTAAACCGCCGATTCATTCTTGTCACCGATGAAGCGAGCAAAGGGTCTTATACGCTACCAGAAGTGTTAGCACAATGCTTCCAAAACAACATCATTGTAGATGTTATCGGTATTAATCATACCACACATAGGGCGTTAACGACGAAAACTGGGGGACTCTGGTATCCCATTCCGATACAGGAGTAGCAGTCAGCAATCAGCAAACAGCGGTCAGAGGAATAATTTTCAACGCAGAGATTTAGTTTTAACGAAAACTTAGCCCGTAACGAAGTGGAGGGCGGATCTACGGAAAGGCACTTCAAATACTAATTTCACGTCAGTTAACCGCAAGGAAAATTAAAAAGATGAAATGGTCATTGAATACTTATCAAACCTGCCAAGAGTGGGAACTCGAACGTATACTTGACACCGCTGCCGCGACCGGCTATCATGGTGTCGAATTATTAATGGACTACAAGCAGAAACACGGATTTGAGTGGGATACGCCAAGAGAGGCTTGGGACGGACTCAAGGCACAGGTCGATGCGAGTGCCGTTGTTATCTCCTCACTCACGAGTTGCCAAAATTTTCACTCCGAAAACGCTGCCGATCGTAAAGAAACCGTTCGACGCGTTACACGCGTAATCGACATGGCGGAATTTATGGACTGTGATCATGTTCGAGTGCTCGGCGACCGATATACTGATGAGAATCGCGACGCTATTGTTGGTTACGTCACGGATGGGCTGAAGGCTCTCGGTGCTTACGCCGCTGAAAAAGATATTACTGTCTCTATTGAGATGCACGGTTCCTTCACAGATCCGGATTCGGCAATGGAAGTCATCGAAGGTGTGAATCTCCCGAACGTCGGCTTCGTCTTCAATTCGCAATTCATTGGTTGCGATGCTGGGAGTATTGATCCCCTCTTTTCGCGTGTAGGTTCACACATTACTGCGGTGCATACACACCGTGTGGAAGAACCTGAGACGTTTGACCTCTACCGGCAGATGTTCCAATGGCTCAATCGCATCGGTTTCTCAGGCTACATCTCCAACGAATGTGCTTATACGGGTTCCGACCCGGAGAAGGTGCTTGCCCTGTACGTAGGAATTTTCAAGGCGTTTGTTTAAAAATGGACACCCCACAATCAGCACACCTTTATAAACGGGTCGCAATTCCAGACGCGTTTCTGAATGAAACATCGGAAAACGCGTGGGGTGGCGATATCCGCATCGGTGATCTGACGGGCGACGGAACGGTTGACTTACTCGTGTACAAATCGCTCGGTGGTATTCACCCCTGTTTCCTCGGCGCGTTCACGTTGGAAGGTGAACCCCTCTGGTCCATCGGGGATAAGAACCTCGAAATTAGAGATGCGGATGCAAAGGACACCACGCTAACGACCCTCTCGCCCGACCGCCCCGGTCCTGTCGCTATTTACGATATAGATGCCGATGGACAGGCAGAGGTCATCTGTTTCTGGGTAGACGTGGATGCTCCAGAAGTGAGTAAATGGGATCTGTCCGCAATCCGCCTAATGATTTTAGACGGTGCCACAGGTGCCGTCAAACATACCTCTGCGCCGGACGCGTTGTGCCAGTGTAATGCGTCCGCTGAAGGCGAAATCCATATCTCCAACTACGTCCATCAACGATTGATGATTGCCAATCTCTGCGGAAATGCCCAACCACAAGATTTTGTCGTGAAGGTAGGTGTGAATCTGCTCGCTTTTAACCATAAATTGGAACTGCTCTGGCAGTATACCGACGCGTGGTTCCGTTATCCGAAGCACTCTGCATACATTCCAGCAGTCGGCGACTTTAATGGTGACGGACGCGATGAAGTTAACGGTGGCAATTTCGGTCTTGCTGCGGATGGCACAGTCCTTTGGAATCATTTTTTTGGCGATAATATGGACTCGGTTTTAGTTTCCGAATGGAATGGCAGGAACCGAGCGATCCTCTCCGGTGGCGGACAGGTGGTGGATGCCGAAGGCAATCCGATTCTCTCACTCGGTTTCGACGTTGTGCCACATGGACAAGAGATTCGGTGTGGCAGATTACTACCAGACGCGCCTGAAAACGCTTTGGTTATCCGATATAACGGACACCACACCGACCTGATGATCGTAGACAACAACGGGCAGATTAAAAATAGGTTTAACGTCGATGAAACGCCGAACAATACAGGCTTGGAAATTATCCGCTGGAATGGGGACGATACTTGCGAATTGATTTATAGTCCTGCTGCGCTCTACGATAGTAGCGGAAACAAGGTGGTGATGTTCCCTGAACTGCCGCCACCCAGAGGTGGGAAAATGGGCTGGTATCACTGCTTTCCTGCGGATGTTTGCGGCGATACACGCGAAGAGGTTATCCTCTACGATCCGTATAGCGACGCTGTTTATATCTACACACCCACGCCTTTCCAACCCGACCTGTTCGTTGGATACCAACATACCGAGCGGCAATATAACACCCGTTTAATGGATTGAAATATGCAGAACAAGGTTGTCAATAAATTTCTACTCATCTCGATCGATTGTTGGCGGTTCGATGCCCTCAGTCGGACGAATCCGTTTTTTAACACGCCAAAGTTCGACCTGTTGACGCAGGATTTCTCGCTCGCTGAAAAGTTTTTCGTGCCAGCACCGGCGACGCGTCCCTCGCATACCTCCTATTTTACGGGACTTTATCCGTTTGAACACGGGGTCTACGGACAAACCTATCTCAAGATGTTTGAAGGCATCCCAAACCTGTTCCAGATATTTGATGACGCAGGCTATCATATCACGGGACGTTCCGAACGTCCGGAAGTGTTCCGTTTCCTTGATTTTGAGCCGTTCATCACGTCGGTTGACCCAAACGCGAATGCACAACATCTCGGTTCGCTTGAAGACCTTGTCCAGCAAATCAATCAACCTTCTGACGTGCCGCAATTCTGTTTTCTGCATTTCTGGTATACACACGGCGGTTACGGCATGAGCGGGATCCCGGGAGCACCGAGCCTCAAATCACTTGTGGATAACGGTAGGATAGATGAGGCATTGCGGTTCTATTACGCCGCTGCGACGCACATACTCGAATTCAAGTTAGTTGAAATTCTGAAGCAACTTCAACTCTCGGACTGGGCAGTCTTCATCTTTGGAGATCACGGCGAAGGTATCTGCGAGGAAATTACCGATCACGGCGGCACACTCAATCAGAATGTGTTACACGTGCCACTGTTGGCACATATCCCTGGTGTATCAAATCTCGCCCTCTCATTTGAAAGTCCAAACCCACCGATTTCAGCGATCGACCTGTTCCCGACGATTACAAATCTGGCGGGTATTGATGTAGACTATCACGGATATGGACGAGACCTATTGTCTCCATCGAAAATTGACGAAAACCGTTTAGTATTGTCGGAGTTGGATAGTCTCTACGGGGTCGGGTTCCTCAGTCGGGACAACTTAGAGATGCCACACCATCGCGTGACCTCTCGGACGACGGTCGATAATGAGGAAATCCGTAAGTATTCGGAAGGCGTTCGGCTCTGGTCGTTGACGGATGGTGAGTATCTCTATCGAGAAGATGAGCAGACGGGTGAGTTTGTGTATCGACATGTGCTGAGCGGCGAGGATCTCACCTGTGAGGACCCAGACCGTTTTCGCGACGCTTACGACGAAATTTTGATGAATTCTAATTATCAGCACCTGCTGACCCAAGAATCCACAGATGAGGAGACGGAGATTCTGGAAGGCAAATTGCGGGATCTGGGGTATGTTGAGTGATGTTGCATGCCTGTCTTCCCTATTTGTTCACAGGAAAGACGCTTTCGCTGTCCGGCTTGAAAGGATTTTTGTTGACCAAGGGGATATTCCCTTTTTTTCGCTCAACGAGTTCCCAATCGCCGGTTTTCCAATGTTTTTCATAAGCATAAATAACGGCGTGTGCACACCAGTCTGGATCCTCAAATTCCAACCAGACACGTTTTGCTTGCGGATGAATCTCATCGTCTATGGAGGCGACGGCGTGTTCATGATTCTCGGACCAGATAAGGCACTGTTGCTTGGGTTCTGATGGATGTAAGCTTTCCAGTGCTTCTCTGCTCGTTAGCGTAAACAGATCCCTGTATCTCATCTTTTCCGCACCGTCTCTACAGTTCGTGAATTGTTGCCTCAAGCGTCTCAAGACCAACAACGGCAACTGTTGCCTTCCCCGTCGTCCAACCACCGGTTTCACCAGGATTGAGTAGGAGCGATTCTCCCTTCTGGATGTCTATCTGGTGGGTGTGTCCGTAGACGACGATGTCGTAATCGCCACTTTTGGCAATAGGGATGGCGAGTTCGGGGTAGTGCATCACAGCGATGTTTCTGTCGCCGAGCGATACACTTGCAAGATTGGGATGCACCTCACCGATTGCTTCAAACCGTTGTGCAACGACGACACGCTCGCCGTCATTGTTTCCAAAAACGCCGACAACGCGGCAGTTTAGATCGGCTAACGGGTCAATCGCAAACGGCGCGATAAAATCACCAGCATGGACGACGTGCGACAGCGCGTTCGACGTTCGGGATGTTGTCGTGACTGTCAGACATGACACCAAGTTTCATATTTTTAACTTTCCTTGCGGTTAAATAAGGTGCATCTGAATTAGCGAGTACGTTTCTTAAACCCGCGCCCCACTTCGTTACGCGCTAATGTTTTTGAATCTTAATCGTGTAGATTCCCAAAAACCTCCGCGTAAGCGGAGCGAAAACCCAACAATTAAAAAATCTGTTTAGGCGACTACCGAGACAGGCACTCTGTGGATAACATTTCCGAGGTAGCCTTTCGGGTTCCACGTTTGGTTGAAAGGCTGCGCGGCACCCGTTTCGTCGAACGCGCGTGCCCATATTTCATAATAACCGCTATTGGCAAAGGTAAGTTCGGCTTCCCAATGATACCAAGCGTATCTGTTTGATGGCGGAATCAACCGGGTTTCCTGCCACTGAAGACCGAAATCTGTAGAGACCTGCCCACGCATGACCTCTCGCCTCTATCGGGACTCCTGCTGCAAATTCCAGATGTGGTTCGGGACGGGTTATGAGCGACTTAACCTGCCATGCAGTCGCGATACGCATATCTTCAATCGGAGGCTTATCTCCCGGTGCTATTGGGTCAGCTGGAATACGATAGGAATATCCGCTCATCTTTTCCGAGTCGTGGACCTGATCCCGCACCCAGATACGGTTGAGCCACTTTTGCATGGTGCTGCCGATCCATCCGGGAACAATCAATCTCGCGGGGAATCCGTGGGCTGCTGGCAACACTTCTCCATTCATCTTAAGAGCGATAAGTGTGTGTTCATCCATCGCTTTCTCAATTGGAATTCCACGTGAGAAGGGTTCACTTCCGTCATTGGGTACATCTTCGCCGTAATTTCCGGTATAGACAGCACTCGACTTCAAACCTGCGGCTCGTAAAACATGGCGCAAACGGACACCTGTCCATTCGCTACAGGCGACTGCGCCGCGCTGCCATGGGGTTCCACTCACCTTCGGTTCAAAGAGGTTTCTTCCGTTCCCCGCACATTCCAATACGACTTCCATGGTAACCTGTGGAAAACGCGAAAGGTCATCCATTGACAGTGCCAGTTCTTTATGAACTTCTCCATCTATGACCAATTTCCATCCACGGAGATCCTTTCCTACCGCTCGCTCTGGAATGCCACTGTTATTACGGACGAAATGTCGCGCGGTTGGGGTAACGTCGTCGTTGAGGAAGTGTGGAGCGAACTCACCGTTAAAAGGATTCTGCGAATGGACGATCATGTCCGACTTCGGAAGTCCCGCCGCTTGTGCGTCAACTAAGACAATAGGCGCGAGTCCCCTACCGAACAAACCTCGGTCAACGGCTTCACATCCTGCTCCAAACATCCCTAAACTCGCGAGCAGTGCCCCCTTGCCGATTTTGGCAAGAAAGTCTCGTCTCGTTGCGTCAGGAACAGTTTCAAGTCCATGCGTAAAATTGGATTTGCGACCTGATTTTTGCATAGTTGTAGTTCGTTCTTTTGGGCGTTTACAAGGTGCAGTCATCAAAGAAATCAGAGCGTCTACTCAAAAAACGCTGCGTTGGGTTCACCGCGATAGAGGACCACGCGATATTGCAACTTCAAAGCTTCATCGGATGCGAGATGCAGGGGTTCATAGTAAACGAGCGAGGGATGGATCAAACAGTAATTTTCTCGGTTGCGTACCCACCACGTCGTCGGATAACGAGGGTTATCAGGATGATCGACGATAGCAACACCATAGGTTTTGTTGTCCGTAGGGTGTTGCGAAGTGAAGCTGCACCAACGGCTCTGTTTGCCGAAGATGTCCATCGGTTCGGTGCGTCCATCGGCATCTAACAAGCTCCCCGGTGTGATGATATTGTCGAATCGGATCGCCATGCCGCTGTAGAACCTGCCGTCTGCCCCGGGTTCACCGCGCCGTAGATCCAAAACGACCTCACGCTCGTTCGGTTGTAACGTCAACGACACGAAAATCTGCATCGTATCCGTTGTGGGCGGATGGACGACTATCTCTCGCTGCTCGGTGAGATGCGTCAAGCCCTGCCAATCTATCCACGCGTTCTCAGCCGTTAAACTTGCGCTGTCGGCATCTGCACTTTGCGCGACAATCCGCTGATGGACGATTTTGCCGAAACCTGTCGGGTCGCTGCCGGGTGTCGGTTGTTCCCAGAAATTGACTTCGTTGACCTTTTTCCACGCCACCCATAGACCTTGGTGATGCACATGATCGCCAGGCTCATTCATCGTGAGTGGCGGGGCACCGGGTAGATTCAATGGATGACAAAAGGGACGGTTGCCGTCTTCAGGAAAATGGTACCCCAAGATCTGCTGCCTGTCCCAAGCAATCGTTAAACTGTGTTGTGTCTGTGAAAGTGAAAACATTTTTTAATTTTACCTTACGGAGAAATCAAGTGGGTTAGAACTATCAAGCTCATCTCTGAAATCTGAAGAAACACCCAAGCAAAAACACGCAAGCGGACAGAAGAGAAAGTGCCTAATAAACAAACCCCTTGATCCAACGCCTTGTGAATCATCAAAAATCCCTAATTGAGGTAAGGGTTCACGACTTCGCGTTCAATAGATAAGCCTTCCCATTCATCATCACCGGGTCCGTCGTAGATGAGGGTATGGGGTCCGGCGAAACCCGCCTTTTGGGTGAGATCAAGGCATTGCACGTAATCTTCCGTGTCCATTTCACGCGGTGCTGCGAAATGTGCTTTGGTATGACACGATTCCGCCCACGAGGCAATCGCGGCGAGATCTTCATACTTGGTATCGCCACGCCAGTTCCCAAAGTCGAGACAGAGTCCCACTTTTCCGTCTAATCCGTCTAAAATGGTATTGACATTTTCAGGTGTAGAGAAGATGGAGAACCAGTTTTCGCTCATTACGCGGATGCCTGCGGTGTCAGCGCGTTCGGTAAGCTGCGCGAGGACATCGCGGCTCTGCGCCACCGTTTCCGCGGACGGATCGGCTTTACCACCAATGACACGTGCACACGTCGCACCGAGTTCACCAGCGATATCGATCCACTTTTCAATCCATGCAATGTCGCGTGCTGCGTCAGAGGGATGGGTGATGTCGCCGTCGTCAATCAGTAGAGAGAAAAGCTCAACGTCCGCAGCGGAGAGTGCAGCACGGAGTTCAGCGAGATAGGTTTTCTCGACAGAAGGCAGATGGAAATGACAAATCTCTAAGGTGTTAATGCCGAATTCGGCGACACGTGCGGGTAATTCTAAGAGGGGAATAGGTCCCTTGTTATGGGTTTCGGTTGGGATTTGCATGTCGTGCGCGGGTCCCGTGAATCCCGGTTTTCCAAGTTGTCGATGCAAACTCCATGTTGAGACTGAGAGTCGAGGTATTGACATAGTTTTACTTCTCCAAAGTAGCAGGTCCACTTCGTTGTGCCGTTACATAGATTCCTAAAATAGACTTATGTGAGTATAGACTTTAGTATCTCAAGAATATCTTCATGGTGTGAAGGGCTAAGCATTCCGAACACTTTCACCATCTCAATAACTATGCTGTAGTTGCTCTTATCTATCACAAATTGCGCTATTTCTTTTTTCTCTGCAATACGACCAATTAGGCTTTCGCTCACCTGAAGTTCTGTAATAGAAAAACATAAATAAAGCATTGGTTGGATACCAATTGCGTTTTGCTTTTCCCGTATGGTAATCTCTGCAATGATTTCATATTTTCCAAATTTATATACAAGTTGTGGATAATTCAGGGTCATTCCAAAGAACGTAGTGTCATTAATTTGTTTCTCAACAGGATGTGTTCTGGTTATCTGGCAATCCGGGTGATTAGAGATCAAGTTCTTTTCATCCAGATGAGATAAAAATTCAACAGTCCCCTTTAATTCTGAAGAAGTAATCATATCCCAAGAATAGAAGTAATATAGATATTCGGACAACTCGTACAAAACCTTCTTCTTGCCATTGGCTCCAATGAACGATATTTGAGGCAAGGAGGAATTACTCCTTTTCGCGTATTCTAAATCGTAACCTATTTGCCACTCAACATAATTGTTTTGGGTGAGAGGCACACTTCTGGTAGCATGTGGGTTGCCATACTCATAAAACATGCTCCTTGATTTAATTCTTATTTTCCGCTTATGTTCTGCAAGCGGAATATCTACAAGGATTCTCTTGTTCTCTTCATCAAACATGATGCTCACCCAACAATAATTTGAAATACATATCTAATTCAGATGCGGTCTGTTGCTCCTCCATCGGATTAATCTGAAAATGTTTTTTTAGGAAAGGATGATGTCTAACAGTATCATTGATAAAACAGGATTTATATTGTCTGAAAAGCTCATCATCTATAAGTACATCACAATTTCCAAAATAGAAAGGAAGTCTATGCAGGTTTCTTTTGAACACATCTACATAGGCATAATAATCAAGTTTTCGTTTGTCAATTACAATTGTATTCGCGCTATAACTTTCAACGAAAGTGCGATTTCTTTTTAATGCGTTGATGTCTCGCATCGTCCAAAAAAACAGAGAATCCTCATTTTCGGAGTGATGGATATTTCCCTCTATCGATGAAAATAAGGGATAATCAGATGTTGGTCGCTTCTTCTTCGGATATTTATCAATGTAACCCGTAATATAATCAAAATCATCAAGACAAAAATCGCTTTTATCTGCTACACGGAAACGGAAAGAGCGGACAAAATTGCAGGTCATTCCTTGCGTATTTCTCTGGTAAAGCGCAAGGATAATTGGGAAAGGTGTGTGTTTCGCGGATTCAGGAAATTCCCAACTGCTGATTAATAGACCATCTAACAATCTATAGTTCGCAGTGAACTCCTTTAATCGTCTAAAATTCGTAGGTTTTATTAAATAGGATAACGGATGCAAAACACAAATGAGGTCCGCCTCGAGTTTATTATAGGAACGAAGAAATGATATGCCTAAGTCTCGACACGCTATATCTTCATCAATGTCAAAATCGACATTTTTGATACTTTGACGAATAAGTGATGTTCTATCGTTATAGGGAGGGTTTCCAACCACTATCAAATTGGACTGCTGAGGAATAGCGAATTTTGCCCTTGATACATTGCATAACGCATTCGTCCGAAAGAACCAAACTTTATCGTTGTTCTTTTTCGCCACATCGATTGCAGTTTCATCAATATCACATCCAATTGTGATAGACCGTTTGCTATTTCTCAGAAAATCCCCGTATCCACACGCGCTATCAATGATAATGGTCTGTGAAGACACATAAGGCGCAATCATCTCCCAAGCGATATTCACAATCTCGGGTGGCGTATAATAACTCCCTAAATTCACTCTGTTCTCATACGCTAAGTGTGCTTGACTCATTTTTTTAGGAAGATTTTCTCCTCACAAGAAACATCGTTCCTTGAGGGTTGAAACAATATGTTATGATGGTAAACCCCAAACCGCTACAGATTTTGATTAATCCACGCGACGACTTTTTCGACCATGACGAGAGTGCCATCACCAGAAAAGACGTGATCCACACCCGGCAGTTCGAGAAGCTCCGTATCTTCGTTTGCGTGCTGTAGGATGTCGTGGCTATCCTCAATAGGAACGATATCGTCCTCAGTGCCGTGCACCAAAAGCCATGGAACCGCAAACTGACTCGCGTTTTTTGCGACACTGTCTATTGTCGCCATATCATCTACATAAGTTTGTGAGAGTGGGCAATCAGGCTCATCCCACATAAAGCCTTCATCGGGTGTGGCATCACCGAATTCACGTTCTGCAAACGCTTTTGTGTGCACCATTCCCGCGAGCGAGACGAGTGCTTGTATGCGTTCATCGGCAGCAGCACGCAGTACGCCAACCGCACCGCCCATGCTATGTCCTACGTAGCAGACGTTGTATCCATCAAGCGCGTCAATGACATTTCCGAGGTCTGCCACCTCTTTTGTGATAGTGGAATCTGTAAATGCCCCCTCCGAATCACCGTTGCCGGAGAAGGAGAAGCGCAGCGCAGAAATGCCAGCCTCAGCAAGCCCCTCTGCCAAAGCGACGAGTGCAGGTCTGTCCTTGTTGCCGGTAACGCCGTGTCCGATCACCACAATTCTGTCGCCCTCGCCTCTGTGAACGGAGTAATCAAGGCGTTCACCGTGTTCGTTTCTAATTTCGCCCAACATAAAAGCCACCTTTGCTACATTTTGCAGTTCCTGCCGTATTTTCTACAGATATTGTACTAATCTGCCGAAACAATCTTCTCTAGGACCTCTTGAAGATAGACATCTATTTCTAATTGACGACGTGCTGCGTTCAATGCAATCCGACTGTACAATTCAGGGGTTGTTTCGATCGTGAGTGTCCCTGAGAAAGGTTTATCTGGTATTTTTCCTTGTTCTTCGCAGACTTCAAAGTAAACCTCAAGTGACTTCTGCATCTCTGTTCGAAGTTCGGTTACGGATGCTCCATAAAATGTAATTACATCTTGTGTATTGATCACAGTTCCATGAAAGAGGTCTATTTCCGGATCAAAATCAACGACTCCGATATAACCTTTATACTCAATCATAGTGTAATCCCGCTGTTCATCCGTTATGTATCATGACATTATTTCAAACACATTAGCAGCAGCGCGAGAAGCTGCGCTACTGCTAATTTTCGTCACCTTACAAAACAGATATCGAATTAGTGTCCATTGCTTTTCAACGCTTGGACAACCTTCTCCGGTTTGATCGGCAATTCGGTAATCCGCACACCGATAGCATCTTTGACAGCGTTCGCCATCGTTGCCAATGTTGGCGTAATCGGTGGTTCACCAACACCTTTGGCACCATAGGGACCGTTGGGGGCAGGCACTTCAACAATGACAGATTCGACCGTTGGAAGATCTGCCGAGGTTGGGACGCGGTAATCGACAAAGCCGGGATTAACGTTACCGTTCTCGCCGTACTGCATCTCTTCCATCATTGCCCAAGCATACCCTTGGACTGTGCCACCTTCGATTTGTCCTTCAACAGCCATCGGGTTGATAGCGTAGCCGACATCTTGCGAAGCGACGAGTTTGAGGACTCTCGTTCTGCCGGTGTCTGGATCTACTTCAACTTTTGCAATCTGCGCGGCGAGTGCCGGTGTGCTGGGTTGTCGAGCGAAGGAACCTTTTCCAACGATAGGACCCCCGGTTGTGGACAGGCTATACGCCGCAAGTTCACCCAACGAAATGGATTTCGGCGGATCTGCGGTAACAACATGGACCTCTCCATCTTTGAGTTCGAGATTGTCCACGTTCATATTGAGTCTCTCAGAGGCGAGTTCAAGAATTCGTTGGTGAGCGTCTTCCGCTGCCAATTTTGCGGTGTTGCCCATTGTGAAGGTAACAACACTGCCACCCGAACCGGTAGAATAGGGTGCGGAATCTGTATCGCCGCGTCGAATCGTGACGCTTTCATACGGCACTGTCAGGATTTCGGCGATAATCTGTGAAATCGCGGTATCCGTTCCGGTGATGTCCATAGACCCATGGAAGATACGGGCACTCCCGTCTTCATGGACAGAAACATAAACACCACCGGGTCCACAGCCGTTTGTCCAATCGCCAACAGCGACACCCCATCCTTGGTTCTCACCGGCTTCCCGATCCCACCATCCAGCGGCATCAGCGACGGCTTCCAAAGTCTCTTTGTAACCCACTTTCGGTTCCTCTGCGCCTGCGGGGACGGGGTCACCTTCTTCGCGCATGTTTATCAGACGGAACTTAACGGGATCCATGCCGATACGTTCAGCGATCTCGTCGAGTTGGGATTCACCTGCGAAAATCGCTTGTGGGGCACCGGGCGCTCTGTAAGCAGCAGTACCAGATTTGTTGGTGTGAACACCATAAGCGTCTACCTTGAGATTCGGAATTTTATAGACCCCGCGTACTCGAATCGTGCTACCGATGGATGCGCCGGAGACGGAACCGGAATCCCAAAAAGCGAGTGCTTCCCGCGCAAGGATGCGTCCGTCGTTCGTGGCACCTGTTTTGATTTTAATAACACAACCGGGTGCCGGTCTACCATCAATGAATTCCTCTTCACGCGTCATCTGGACACGGACGGGACGCCCTGTTTTCTGCGAAAGCAGCACCGCAGGAACGTGCGTAATAATCACACCGAAACGTCCACCAAAACCGCCGCCCATTGTTGTGCCGATGACATTAATTTGCGTCAACGGAATACCAAGGGTTCCAGCAATACCTGAACGGATCGCGAACGGGCCTTGTGTGGATGCCCAGACCGTGATTTTACCGGATGAATCTGCGCTGGCGACAGAGACGTGCGGCTCCATGTAAGTTTGGTGGACCCGTGGAATTACATAGGTATCTTCAACAACGACATCCGATTCAGCAAATCCTTTCTCAACATCACCCGCTTCGGAGTGGCTTTCGGCGGAGATGTTATAGTAAACTTCATCAGGATATTCCTCTAATGCTGCCTCAAGTCTGCTGATTTCGTCGCTGTGATCGTTTTCCTTATCGCGAGAGAGTCTCCGGATCTGTGTACTGATTCCCCTTCGATTGGGACCATCCTTTGTTGCATCACCGTGCAGGCGAGGTGCTGATGGCTGAATCGCTTCCATAACGTCTTGCACAACCGGTAGGACTTCGTATTCAATTTTAACGAGTTCAGCGGCTTCCTCGGCAACATCGGGATCGGTCGCTGCAACGGCAGCAAGCGGTTCACCCAAGTAAAGGACTTTATCAGTCGCGAAGACTCTTCTACCGCTCGGTACATCGTCTTGCGTAATAATCGCCCTGACACCGGGAAGTTTTTCGGCTTCGCTGGTGTCAATGCTGAGTATGTTGGCGTGTGCATGTTTACTGCGGACGATTTTACCATAGAGCATACCGGGTGGATGAACATCTGCCCCGTATTGAGCGGCACCGGTTACCTTTTCAACAGCATCAACACGTGCGACCGTTTGTCCGACAACAGTATATTCTGACATCTCATTCTCCTTTTTCATGTGATAACTATTATGCACTTGCAACGAGTTGGTGGAGTTTACCGCGTCCGATAGCAGTATTGCATTTTTTACAGACTTTGACGGTATTCTCTCCGACTTCTCGTTCGTAAAGGACCTTCACACCGGTGCGCTCACAAACTGGACAGGTTCCTCGACCGTTGTTATATTCACCGTTGTGGACTACCCCGTTCGGATCTATGTAAAGGTGTCTTATGCCTTTTCCTCGATGAGTCTTTGCCATGCTTTCTCCTAATATTGGCTATCAGCAATCGGCTTTCGGCTATCAGTGAAGAGGTTTTCTGATTCAGGTTCAGGTGCGCCCTCTTGACGCAAGCCGCGTGTGGACTTGCGTGACAATGCCGATGACCGATGGCTGATGGTTATTTTGCAGATGTTTGGCAAGAATCTTTGTGTATCCGGTGCAACGGCAGATATTCCCGCCGAGTGCATGCCTGAATTCTTCTTCGGTCCTTTCCGGATTTTCGTCTAAAAGTGCCTTTGCTGCCATGATGAAACCGGGGGTACAGAAACCACACTGATAACCGCCTGTGTTAATAAACGCCTGTTGGACAGGATGAAGTTCACCGTCACTGGCTAACCCTTCAATGGTGGTAATCTCTTTTTCAGAAGCCGTGACACCGAGCACCATACAGGATGTAACGGCTTTACCATCAACAATAACAGTGCAGGCACCGCAGTCGCCTGTACTACACCCTTCTTTGGTACCCGTTAAACCGATCGTATCGCGGAGCACAGCCAACAGGGTTTTGCGTGGTTCAATGAGTAAATCGTATTCGTCCCCGTTAACCTTTAGACTGACAGGGTGTTTTGCCATATTTTTTCTCCTTTTTTAATCTTACCTTGCGGATTTTTAACTATTCCTTGCGGAGGAATAACGTGCGTTCCAACTCTAACGTGCGTCCCTCAAACCCGCCCTCCGCTACGCTTACGGGCTACGGGTTTGGAACTAACGAAAACCTCTGAACCGACTGCTAATTGCTATTTTACCTTGCGGTTAAACAATTCTTAATTTTACCTTGCGGAAGCACAACGGACGTTTCAACTTTGACGTGCGTTGCTCATATCCGCCTGCGCCGATGTTGCTGGCTTCTGTTCCGATTGTAGGAGGGCGATAACAACAATTGGACTTATGCCCTCGCGACTGCCTCTTGTAAGGTTCGCCTTGTAAGAACATCAACCATTTCTCTGCGATGTTCCGCGGAGCAACGTAAATCGGATATTGGGCTGGAGGCTGCTGCAGCGGCTTCGCCGGCTTGTTGCAGAAGTTCCGCTGTCAACTCGTTTCCTCTTAAAAGATTCTCTGCCTCCGTCGCACGAATCGGTGTAGGCGCGACAGCTGCGAGTCCGATTCGGGCATCTGTTATCGTCCCGTTGTCCAGATTGACAGCAGCAGCAACACCGATGAACGCCAGATCCATCACTTCACGGATTTTATGCTTGATGTAGTGGGAACCAGACGCGGGATTCGGCAAACGAAAGCGTGTGATAATCTCACCGGGTACTAAGACGGTCTGCCCGGGTCCTGTGAAAAGCTCGTCAATTGACACACTCCGCTCGCCATCAGCACTTGCGATGTCAACCTGTGCGTCAGCGACCAGCAAACCGGCAACTGTATCTGCAGCAGGAGAAGCGTGCGCAATGTTGCCACCGACAGTTGCGAGATTACGGATCTGGATAGAGCCGATTTCTGAGGCACCTTCTGCTAATGCAGTATGGTGATCCTGAATATCTGCCGATAATTCAACCTCTCGCACCTTCGTCATCGCACCGACGCTAATACTGCCATCAGCTTCTGTGGTAACACCCGCTAATCCCGGAATTTTCTGCAAACTAATTACGGACTGCGGCGTTTCGGTGAGTGCCTTCATACCAATAACGAGGTCCGTTCCGCCAGCAAGGAGCTGCGCATGCTCCTGAGCGAACAGCCGCGATGCTTCCGCGAGGGTGGTAGGTTCAAAAAACTCAAAACCTTTCAAATTTAATCCTCCATTTTTAATTATTCCTTGCGGTTCGATCAAGTGGGTTTGTCGATGAACGTCCCTCTCCGTATATCCGCCCTCCTATCGCAGGTCTCCTATAAAGGCTTGCGGAACAATGTTACGGGCTACGTTTGCGAGGCTATTTATCATAACCCAGTACCGCTTCTCTTTAATTAATCAAGGCGTGTATATGTTTCCACAGACCCAACGACACCCTTTAAAGGATACCCGATTGAAGGGAACTTGTCAACTTTAAATTCGCTGAATGCGCTCCTATGGAATGTGCCAACCCGGTATCGGTTCCGCGCGGAGTCCTTCCAACTCATAAAGTTCCTCTACGCTGATTTCGCGACCGAGTTTCGCTGACAAGAGCGCACCACTCATAATCTCCGTAACCTTCAGACCAACATCCCCATTACTCACGGGTTGGGCATCACTGTTGCAGGCATCAAGGAAATCACGGAACTTATCGGGGAAGGACACATCTGGGAACTCCAATGGTGTCTCGACAAGATTGCCCTGATAACGTCTACGATTGCCCTGATCATCGGTATCCCATTCCCCTTTTTCAAGGAAGAGCTTATCGTTGCTAAACGAACCTTCAGAGCCGAAAATGAAGATACCTTGCGGTTGACCTGCCATATTGCTGGACCAACCGTTCTCATACGTAAAGGACATCCCGTTCGTAAATCGGACGAACACAGATACGTGTTCCTCAACATCATTGACCTCTTCACCTGTGTATTCAGGGAGCATCCCACGATAGGCGATACCACTAATTGTGGCGGGCTGTGGTGAACCAAGGAGATAGATAGAACGATTGATGAGGTAGACACCTGTGTCATATATGGTGCCGCCACCACTGTAAACAGAATGGAGGAACCATCTGCCGTAGCCAAACATATCCACATTCGGTCTGCCGCGGACACGGTAACTGGTGAGTCTACCGTAATAAACATCACCAATTTTCCCAGAGGTAACATAGTCCCGAATGGCGTAGCTTGTCGGATCAAGGCATGTGCCGCCGCTCTGGTATGCGAGTTTAACGCCAGCGGCATCACACGCATCCCGCATATTTCGCGCCTCTGTTGCCGTGCGCGCCATCGGTTTTTCGCAGAAGACGTGCATTCCAGCTTGTGCGGCTGCGACTGTAGCGGGTTCGTGGACAAATGGCGGTAGGGCAAGGCTGACAGCGTCTAAATCGCACTCCGTTATCATTTCGTTGTAGTCGCTAAAGATTTTGACTCCGTTGTCAGCATATTCCGCCAAGAGTGCAGCATCTGCTTTCAATTGCTCTCGCGCTTCCGCTGTATCCGCCTTTTCTGCTGCCTCGGCTGCAGTTTCCGCGCGCGATGCTGCACCGGAAAGGACTTCCGCATGTCGCCGCTTCACATTCGCTTCCACTGTATCGCAAACAGCAACGATTTCGGCGTGCTGCGGATGTGCAAGATACCCGTTGACATGTGAACCGGCTATCATACCGCATCCAATAATCCCGATTTTAATCCGTTTTGACATTATAAACTCCTTGATAGCATTCTCTCAACAGCAAGCCCTTATTTGCGCGTCTCAGTATACGAAACCTGCCACTTTCCAACGTAAGGGATTAACAACGATTGCGAAATTGTGCCTACAGTGCACCTGCTGGCGAACTCCCAGCACCTACCTTGACGTGTGTATCCGCCAACTGCGTTTCCACGTGCGCAATACACTCCTGAAGGTTCTGAAATGGGGAACTCGGATATGACTCTATACTAAAATTCAGGTCGTTCTCACCGAAGGTTACCATATCCACACCGGGTTTCGCGAATTTACGGACGTTAATGACGGCATCCACAGATTCGATCTGTAAGATGAGAATGCCGGTATTGTTCCACCACTCGGCGTATTCAAGGCGGTCCAAGCCCTGTTTTATGCCGTAAGCACCGCTGGGACCCCAACTCCGTTTTCCCATCGGCAGATAGTAGAAGAAATCAATTGCTTCGTCCACCGTTTCAACGCTCTCGACCTGTGGTACAACAATAGCAAGGGGACCCAAATCCAACAGATTCCCTATGAGATACGCGTTGCGCGTATGTTTGATACGAAGTTGGACACCGACATCGAATTCGCTCGCCATTGCACAATATTCGACGAGTTGGTCTTCATTTGCGGGTCCATGTTGATGGTCAACACTAACTAAATCGTAGGCACCTTGACCGAGAACGGCTTCCATTTCGTCGCGGGTGCAACCGAACGGGACACCAGATGCAATGTTAATCGCTTCCTTATTATGAATGCGTTGTTTTAAAGACACGGGGATGCCCTCCTTGGGACTCAACCAAATTGTGATGTCTATTATAGGGGTTTTGAGATTTTTGTCAAGTCTTTTGAAATCACAAACTCCTCTAACTTTCCTCAAAGAGACATGAAATTTAGAGAAGACCGACAGTTCAATGGTGCTGTGAAACGCGAAATCAACCGAAACCTTGAAAATTTTACGAAATTTTGTTAATCTGTATTCTTAACAACAGGAGGAATCTGTGTATTAGGAACGGCGTTGTTGCTAAGTGGAGGTCTGCTATTCACAGTCAACTGGGCAGACGCTGCTAATAGTGAGTGGATCTCTTTCGCATCCAATCGAACAGGAAACTTTGATATCTATGTCGTGGACACCAACGGCGAAAACCTCCGCAACTTGACGAACCACCCGGCACGCGAATTGGAACCGGCGTGGTCTCCTAATGGACGTTTCTTGGCTTATGTCTCTAACCGGGACGGCGGAGATTTCAAAATCTATGTCATGAATACAAGAACAGGAGAACAGCGGCAACTCACAGACCACCATGAGAGCGAATGGGCACCGGCTTGGTCTCCAAATGGAAAATGGATTGCCTTTGTCTCCCGTAGCGATGAAATTGTGCCGCCGGTTAAATTTAAAATAACGAGCCACATCTACAGAATAGATGCCAACGGTGCAAATCTGGTGCAGTTGACAGACCAAGGGAAAAACCTTCGACCTGCGTGGTCTCCCGATAGCAAACAAATCGCGTTCGTGTCCTACCATCGGGGTGAAGAGAGGATAGGTCTCTACATAATGGATGCCGATGGGAGAAAGTTGAGACGCGTCGGTGACCAAAAGGTACAGGCAGTTAATGGAATATTTCAAAGTGAGTGTGCTTGGTCTCCCGATGGCAAACAGATCGCTTTTAGTATTGTAGTCCCAAGGAATGATCGCATGCACTTGTGCGTGATTGACGTAGATGGTAAAAACTTTCGTCAACTCACCCAAGGTGGTCCCATATTAAAACCAGTGATAGCAGAAAAACCAGTAATAGCGGGAAAGCAACCGCCACCCACTTTTCCGTTTCCGGAGATTCGCCAACCTACGTGGTCGCCGGATGGAAAACAGATTGCTTATGTCTATTCGACAAACTTTTTTTCTGCTGACATCTATGTTATAGACGCGATGGGAAACGGACGCGGGATGCCGCTTGTGACGGATGCAGGTGTAAAGGATACAGGACGAAATCTATCTCCTGCGTGGGTGCCGGAGGGGTTTCTCTCTGTATCCCCAACTGGGGAGAAGCAAATAACGCTCTGGGGGAGACTCAAGCATCCTGACAAGTAAAAACTGCGGAGAAGAATTAATGCATACCATCCATTCCACTTTGACGGAAGCGGAGAAGTGGTATTTCGATTTACACGGGTTCCTCGTTTTACGGAACGTTATCCCAAAAGACGAAATTGAAGAGATGCTAAAGGTGATTCAACATTGGTTGACAATTGACGAAGTTGACATTCCACCGCCGCTCGATCGCGGGCTACAGGAGCCTTGTAAGACACACATCGGACATATCCAGTATGGGCATCGTCTTTTTGAAGACCTTGCGATGAATCCTGACATTATGCGGGTTGTGGCGGGATTGACTATGAACGCCCCACGGCTGTTTCACTGCAATTTCACGATGATGACGAAGCACGATGCTCCCCAACATTTTCATCGTGACGACAGCGGGTTCAAATACGATTACCAAGCCGCCGCTGGACATATCTATTGCAGCCACATTGCGACATGGGTCGCACTCGTGGATGTCCCACCCGGAACTGGCTTTTGCCTTGTCCCCGGCAGTCATAAATCTCTGTTTCAGACCCCCGAGAATCTGCCTGTGAAACACGATCCACCGACCTCAATTACACTCCCGATGGAGGCAGGCGACGTAGCGATCTTCTCGACGAATCTGCTCCACGATGCGAGTCCGTGGACAGAGGATTACCCACGGATGAACATCTTCCAACGTTACCAACTGAGTGCTTATTTCAATGAGACTGGAAAAGGTGGATACCCACTTGACGAATATCGCGATAAAATCTCGGATGCCCAATACGAATAACGGCAGTAAAACCCGTTTTACCCAATGGAGGATAAGAATGCGTTTAAAAGGACAAGTCTGTATTATTACGGGTGGTGGAAGTGGTATCGGCCGCGGTGCCGCCCTCGCAATGGCACAAGAGGGTGCGACGGTTGTCATTAACGGTAGAACAGCATCGAAATTAGAATCTGTCAGTGCTGAAATTTCGGACGCGGGCGGGACAGCAGCGAGTTACACACTCGATGTGGCTGACTACGACGCTGTCGAACAGATGACTGCCGATGTGCTCGATAAATTCGGACAGATTGATGTGCTTGTGAACAACGCCGGACACAGTTCACAGCATCGACGACTCCTCAACACGCCCCCAGAGGAGATGCGTTCGGTTATTGATTCCAATCTAATCGGCACATTTTTCTGTACGAAAGCGGTTGTGCCGGCGATGCTGGCAGCGAAATCCGGGACGATTATTAACATCTCGTCGCTTGCGGCGGTCACCCCGGGTCCGTTTAGCGGTTTCGCTTACGGCGCGGCGAAGGCGGCGGTTATTAATTTCACGGAATTCCTCAACGCCGATTTACGGAACACCGGTATCCGAGCGAGCGTCGTTGTTCCGGGTGAAGTGGCAACACCGATTCTCGACAAACGTCCGATTCCACCGGATGCTGCCGCACGCGAGATGATGGTAGATGTCGACGAGACTTCAGCGGCGATTCTGCTAATCGCAACGCTACCGCAGCGGAGTAATATCCCGGAATTAGTCATTCGCCCGACGATGCACCGGAATATGACAGGTGAAATCGTCGAACTGGACGATTAATGTTTTTGGACTTATTGAACTCGATTACCGGTATATCGAGGTTTCAGGATAGTAGCGCGCCCATGCGAACCAATAGATATTGACAGCAGGCAGCCGCTCTAAACGGTTGCCTTTATCTTTACCCGATACTGCTTCGCCGGTAACGAGATTCCAAGGCGTCCCGGTATTGTCCGTTACAAAGTACCTATCTTGGTGACTAAAGGTCCGCGCCTCCCCCGCTACGCTCCGATTAAAGACCGCCGTTGCGAACGACGTTTTATCGTGAAAGATGAGTAGCGGCACCTCACCGAGTGTATCGTTGATAACAGCAGTTTTCGTAAAATGTGTCAATGGATACGCGCGAAATTGCGTGTTACCCTCCTCAGCCTGGATCTGAACGCCGATGACGAGAGACTTGTTAGGTAACCTGTCATCGGTGTACTCCATCCCGCTGACACCTGCGCGCTGGCTGGCGTGATAATCTGCATAGACATCTTGACTCTGGTTCTCACGCATTCCAACTCTGGTAGGTACGGACAAAACCTCTGTTTTTGGATAATTAAGTTGCCATGCCTTCCACGCTATCTGTGGCATAGAGGCGAGTGGCTTCAACTGTTTACCTTTGAGCGGTCCTCGTATCGCTTCCCCAGTGATATGCGACCAGAGGGAACGGGTCTGATGGTCATACATTAACAGGGCATCTCTCCACAATTTACCGCTAACACCAAACGTATAGGTCTTCCCGTCAAGTTCCCGGCTATACACGATAGCCGTTTTGCAGAGCGGTCACCACGTCGTGGCGATTTTCAGTCCACCGACAACGTCGTTGACGATTTCGTGTCCGTTCAGCAGATAGAGTGAATAGGCATGACTTTCGTCGTTGAAGGTTACGCCAATGACAGGGGCATCCGCGTCTAACTTTGCTCCGCTGGCTGGCACAAATTGAGGATCGGTGATAGCCGGGATGGCGTCAAAAGGTAATAGCGTTCGGATTGCGTCGTCTGTATAATCTGCTGCGGTTGCGCAGAGAGTAACAAAGAATAGTAGTATGAGGATGCGTATGTAGTTTTTCATGATCCTTTCCTTGCTGTTCGTGCACAGAATGTATAACAGTATTATTGCTTTTAGCCTCTACGTAGATGGCTGCCCACTCGCGAATTGTAACAATCTTCTTCTGTTAACATGTTCAGGACGATTCATATTCAAAGCATCAATTGTTGCTCTGCCTGACAGTGTGCGTCCGATAATATAGAGAAGATTTTCACTCCACATAAAGTGTCGTTTCCACCGTTTAGTTCTCGGATTAAAAAGTGGACTTTGTTGACCGGTTTGTGGGTCGCGGGCATGTGTTTTAGTGTGCTTATGTGTGTTGCACCATGGACACGCCCATGCCAAATTGGCTAATTCGGTTTTTCCGCCGGCATTTCGTGGGAGGATGTGATCACAGTGAAAGGATGCATTACTGACGCTGTCAGATGATTGGCAGTACTCACAAAGCCCGTTTGCACGCTCTCGTACACGGCGACGCAGGGCAGCAGGAATGGACTCAGAAGGCATTAATTCCCTCTTTTAAGCCTAATTCGGCAGTAACCTCGCCTAATGTTTTTTCTCTCTCCTGAGCCAAAGTGATGAGGGCTTCAATGCGTTTTAAGTTCCTTGCTTCTAATTGACTCAGCAGGGCTTGATACTCTGTCAGTTCATCTTCGCTTAAGGTCTCATTTTCACACTTACGCCACAATTCCTGATACCGCTCTTGCTCCTTTTCAGGCAATTGCGAGTTTTCTTGAATGATTGCTAATAGCAAAGCTTCTTTATCGGCACTGTGTTTTTGCGCCCAGTCGAAGTTAGAATCGTGTTTGTTGGTTTGTGCCATTGGACTTTCTCTCCAAGTCTAAATCTGAACAAATATTGAGACGAAAGTGTTTGTCTAAGAGATTTTTAGTACTTGCAGTGGTTAAATTCAGTATAGCATGCGAAACAAACAGATGTCAAATTAAAAAGGAGAGTCCTATCAACGTTTACATCACTTCGCGTTCGTAAGAAACGGTGTTATTAACGTTTGTGTTGCTTTACGTTAATAAAAAATAGTACAAGCTTCTATTGGATATAAATCCACTTAAAAGTTGGCACAAAATCGTAGGCGTGCTATAATGCTCGCAAATAATAGCACAATCACCAAAGGAATGCATAGATGAACGAAACATCAATTGAACTCCTCAAATCATTGACACAAGCAGATGGAATCCCCGGCTACGAAACAGAGGTACGCGAGATTTTTCGTGATGCTGTCGCTGATGTTGGTCCAATCGGGACAGACAGATTAGGAAGTATCTTTTGCACGCGCGCTGGAAATGCTGAACAACCCCGAATCTTGCTGGATTCACATTTAGACGAGATCGGTTTTGTTGTGCAAAATGTCACGGATAACGGATTCGTCAAGTTTCTACCGCTCGGCGGCTGGTGGGCACACACACTTTTAGCACAACGGGTCACGATTACAACGAAGTTAGGTAAAGTGCCGGGAGTGGTCGGCTCTACACCACCGCATTTGCTCTCAGGATCGCGTGATAAGGTCTTAGACATGAAAGACCTGTTTATCGACATAGGGGCGGAGAGCGAAGAACAGGCAGCTGAGGAGTTTGGCGTATTACCCGGATGCCCAATTGCCCCTTATGGACCCTTTATGCCGTTGAAAAATAGCAAATTGTTCTCTGCCAAAGCGTTCGACAATCGTGTCGGTGTAGCGATTGTAATTGAAGCACTTTTGAGACTTGATGAACATCCGAATACCGTCATCGGAGCAGGGAGCGTGCAAGAAGAGGTAGGACTGCGAGGTGCGAGGACGATGGCGGCAAGTGTGGAACCCGACCTCGCAATTGTGCTTGAGGGACCCCCCGCTGATGATACGCCAGGATTAAGCGTCGGCTCGACACAAGGGAAACTTGGCGGCGGTGTGCAAATTCGGATCATCGATTCTTCAATGATTGTCAATCCGAAGTTGGCAGATTTTGCGATCGAGACAGCAAAGCGACATGAGATACCGTACCAACTTGGTGTGCGTCAATCCGGTGGAACGGATGGCGGTGCCATCCATCAATCCGGTAGAGGTGTGCCGTCCGTTGTGCTCGGCGTGCCATCGCGTTATATCCATAGCCATGTCTCAATCATTAACATTGATGACTACACCGCAGCGTTGGACTTGACGATGCATCTTGCGAGCGAAATTGACGCATCTGCTTTGGAAGGATTTCTGTTCGGTTAGGCATTCAGTTCGTCCCGCTGTCCGTTTGTTTTAGAATCCCTAAATCCACTATTGGAGGATAAGTAATGGAAACCACCTTACCGAAAATCTCGTTTTGTAAGCATCACATCAGTAAGTTGGTGATTGGGGATAATCCAATCTACGGCTATTCTCACTTCAACCAACTCCTTTCGCAGCACCAACAAGAATACCACACACCAGAGCGTGTCGTAGCAACGCTCAAACGGGCAGAAGAGGCTGGACTTAATGCATGGCAGAATAGCTTAACGGAACGCTCACTCTCCGACCTACAGCGGTACCGAGAAGAAGGTGGCACCATGAACTGGTTCTGCCTCAGTCCGGGTGGACTTTGGTATGAGGAACCGGACGCTGTCTTTGAAGCGGCAAAACACAACCCGTTCGGTATGGCACCGCACGGTGGGGGTGTTGGTCACAGGTGTTTGCGCGAAAATAGGCTCGATCACCTACAGGACATCCTCAAACGGGTTCGTGATACGGGTGCTCTCGTTGGATTGTCTGTCCACGATCCGAAACTCCTACATATCGCTGAAGACGAGGATTGGGATATAGACTACTATATGACTGGGCTTTATAATCTACACGGCGGTGCTGACAAGTTCAGGGAGAAATTCGGCTACGCGCCTCTCGGTGAAATCTACGCGCGGGAGGATCGCGATGAAATGTGTAAAGCGATACAGCGTACAGATAAGCCGTGCCTCATTTTCAAAGTACTCGCAGCAGGCAGGACCGTTGGAAGTTCGGATCAGATTCGCGAAGAGGTGAAATTCGCGATAGAAAACACCAAATCGATTGATCCGCTCTTACTCGGTATGTATCAACAATTCGGCGATCAGATCGGCCACAACGCGCAGTTGATTACGGAACTCTGTGCGGAATTAGAATAGATCGAATATTAGCCATCAGCGGAATAGCAATCAGCAGTCGGCAAAGAAGCAGTCAGTAAGAGGATTTTGTTAAACGAAACCCTCTTTACCGATAGTTTCCGATAACCATTTTTACTGACTGCTGACCGCCATACATCATGGAGGCTGAAAAATGGAGATGCGAACGTGTGGAAAATCTGGAATTGAAATCTCAACGATGGGCATTGGATGTTGGTCATACGGTGGTGGCGACTATTGGGGACCGCAGGCACAATCAGATGTTACCGCTGTTGCGAACGCGGCATTAGATGCTGGCATTAACTTTTTCGATACAGCGGAGGGATATAACAACGGACGCAGCGAAGAGGCACTCGCCGTTGCACTGAAGGGCAGGCGAAATGAGGCTGTCATCGGCACGAAGGTAACCAGACCAGATCCCGCTACGATACGTGAACACTGCGAAGCGAGTCTCAACCGGTTGCAAACGGATTATGTTGACATCTATATGATTCACTGGCCCGACGATGAGATTGCTATCGAAGAAAGCATGGCTGAACTCACACGCTTACAGGAGGATGGGCTTATCCGTGCCATCGGCGTAAGCAACTTCGGAGTGGAGCAACTCACGGCGGCTCTTAACACAGGCGCGACTATCGCCGTGAATCAACTCTGCTACAACCTACTTTCACGGGCAATAGAACCGGAATTGCTTCCACTCTGCCGAGAGCGTAACGTCGGTATTTTGGGATATATGCCACTGCTGCAGGGAATTTTGACGGGGCAGTACAAAAGCGCGGAGGAGATACCATCGGTGCATTCTCGGTTCCGCCATTTTCGAGATGACCGAGAACAGGCTTCGCACGGCGAAGAAGGTGCCGAAGAAGAAATGTTTGAGACGCTGGAGGCCATCCGGGAAATAGCAGAAGCGGAACAGATTCCAATGGCTCGGCTTGCTATTGCTTGGGCAATGGCACGCCCCGGTATCACGTGCATGCTCGTCGGCACTCGAAATATCAATGAACTGACGCAAAACTTGCACGTCATCGACTACACGCCGTCTGCTGATGTGATTGAGAGTCTTGACACAATCACCACACCACTTTTAGAAAAAATGGGTGCAAACCCGGACTACTTTACAGGAGCACGTATCCATTAGTTTGGCATAGGCACAGCGCATTCTGTCCCTGAAGATAGTCAGAGAGGAAGAAATTTATGATGGAACAGTTAGGTAAATTTAACAAAGACTTAGGCAGGCCCTTGGCAACAGCACCGGCTGATCTTACGCGAACAAATGCTGATGGTAAAGCGGTTGTTCCTTTAACACAAGAACAGAAATACCTGTTTGACAAAAACGGATGGCTTTTGGTGCCGGGCGTACTAACGGAATCAGAGATCGAAGAGATACGTGATTTCTGTTACCGCCTAAAGCACGACCCTGAAACGATTCCTCAACACCATCGTTCAACCTACGGTGGTCCCTTGGAAAAATTGACAGATCATCCGGTGGTCGTGGCATTCGGAAACGAATTTCTCGCGACCCCCTATCTCGCATCGGACACCTGTTATGGATTCCGCATGGAAATGAGTTTTTTGGCATTGCGCGCTACAACGGATGAGCCACCTTTCACATTCCATGCCCACAACGGCAACGGTTTGTGGAGAATGCCAGGAGATTGCCATCAATATTCTTGTCTTCCGGGTCAGGCGTATAGCGGTTTGACGCGCGTCGTCTGGGAACTCAACCCCGTGGAGAAAGATGACGGCGGGACGATGTTCATTACAGGGAGCCACAAGGCAGCTTATACTGCGCCAGAGGGCGCGCATACACAAGATTGGGAGTTCTGGGATACCTACTCCTGTCCTGCTGGATCTGTCATTATGTTCACAGAAGCAATTACGCATAGTGGGCAGCCGTGGCAAAACCCTGATACCGACCGAGTGGCAGTCTTCAACGCCTATAACTCTGTGGATAAGCGATGGAGCCTCTCGAAGCCGCCACAGGCATTGCTCGATGAAATGCCGCCCAAACGCCAGACCCTCTTCCGAGATGCCTATGTAAAGGGTAACGTTACCGGAACGAAGTTTGATATGGCATTATAAATAAAGCATCAACGAAACCGTAGCCCGAAACGAAGTGGAGGGCGGATCCTGAGCGAAAAGCGTCAAAGCACAAACCACGTCGTTTAACCGCAAGGAAAATTAAAAAGATGACACCGAAACAGCGTTATTTGTTTGATGTAACCGGATACCTTCACTTGGAAAATGTTATCACCGGCGATGCGTTAGCAGAGGCTTCTGAGGCGGTTGATAGATATATCACGACCCCTCCCGATGCATTGCCTCCGGGCTTTGAGATACAAGGACTCCATCAGCACGGGTTCGCCTTCGATAAATCGCTTGAACGTTTAACGGTGCATAAGGCTCTATGGCCGATTATCAAAGAGTTAACGGACAACCAGCCACGGTTTGCCAGGGGTTCCTTGAAGCATGACAGACACGATTTGTGGGAAGCCGGAGAGCGGGCAAAAGTGAATCCGGGCGGACTGCACTGTGCGCGTGATGATTACGGGTGGTATAGCACGCGTTACGAGGCTGGCGACGGGCGTATCTACTGCGATAACTTCGTCTGTTTTCCCTATTTTACGGAGGTCTATCCGGGGGATGGTGGCCTCATCGTAATCCCAGGTTCGCATAAGAGTGAGTTTGATCGACCAAAAGAACTGCTGACACTTAACGAAGAAGATGGCATTGACCCAATTGATGATCCCGTATTCGTCAATATTACACCGAAAGCAGGCGACATTGTGATTATTTCGGAGTTGCTAACGCATGGTGTGTTGCGCTGGAAACCGAAAGATCGAGATCGCCGGTTTCTCGTTTTACGGTATTTCCCACAGTACACCGGTAAGCATAATTTTCCGGAGCCTATTCTGAACAGATTATCCCCAGAGACGTTGGAATTGGTAGAATCCGCGGGATATGGACACATCAAAGAGATTGTGAAGCAGGATGAGGTTACGCTGACAGTGTGAACTGCATGAAATTTCGGATAGATGCACAACTTTCCCCAGCACTTGCATCTACAAATTACTTGCGGCTTTGATCCGGTTTTGTGCTCGGGCGAGTGCTGCCTCTGCTCGCGGGCGGTTCAGGTCGGGTGCGTTCGCGGTGAGTTGGGTTTGGGCACGCTCAAGTGCCTGCTCGGCACGCTCTATGTCGATTTCGGACGCCCATTCCGCTGTTTCAACTAAAACGGTGACACCTGTGCGGAGCACTTCAAAGACCCCACCACTCGTTGCCATTAACTGGGGTGTCTCAGACGATTCACGGATGCGGATCTCACCAACCTCTAAGGCGGTTAGAAACGGAATGTGTCCGGCAAGAATCTGAAAGTTGCCTTCAACTCCCGGCGCGCTCACGCTCGTCACATCCGCTTCATAAACCGACTGTTCCGGTGTCCGAATTTCAAGATGAAAACTTCTACTAAGCATAAAACGAAGTCTCCTTCCGAAAGCCGACTGCTGATAGCCGACTGCCAGTTACTAATCCGCTGCCTCTTCTAAGTCTGCGCTTTTTGCCTGTTCAAACGCTTCGTCAATCGTCCCGATATAGCGCAATGATTGCTCAGGCAGTTCATCGCAATCGCCATTTAGAATCGCTTGGCAACCTTGGACGGTATCCTCAATTTTGACATATTTACCTGGGGTTCCAGTGAACCGTTCTGCCACAAACATCGGCTGTGTCAGGAACATCTCTATTTTTCGTGCTCTGTTGACAACCAACTTCTGTTCATCCGAGAGTTCATCTACCCCGAGAATAGCGATAATGTCTTGCAGGTCGCCATATTCCTGTAGGACCTGCTTGACTCTAAAGGCGGTCTGATAATGTTCATCACCGATAATATCTTCTGATAAGATACGCGAACTGGATGTCAGTGGATCCACTGCCGGGTATCTCCCTTTCTGGACGATCGTCCGTTCCAATCTCGTCACAGCGTCGAGGTGTGCGAAAACAGAGACGACAGCCGGATCGGTATAGTCATCAGCGGGAACGTAAACGGCTTGGAATGAAGTGATAGACCCGTGTTCCGTGGAGGTAATTCGCTCCTGCAATTCACCCATTTCGGTTGCGAGCGTCGGTTGGTAGCCGACAGCGGAGGGCATCCGTCCGAGGAGTGCTGAGACCTCACCCCCTGCGAGTGTGTAGCGGAAGACGTTGTCGATAAAGATGAGAACGTCTTGCCCTTGCTGGTCGCGGAAGTATTCTGCCATAGACAGTCCGGCAAGCCCGACGCGGAGGCGTGCCCCCGGCGGCTCATTCATCTGTCCGAACACCATCGCCGTTTTATCAATTACACCGTATTCGTCAAGTTCAAGCCAGAATTGATTGCCTTCGCGTGTCCGTTCACCAACCGTGTTGTGTCGCGATGTTGTAAATGAGTTCGGCAACCAGTACTGTCTTCCCCACGCCAGCCCCGCCCAAGAATCCGACCTTTCCACCCCGGACGACCGGTTGAATCAGATCGATGACTTTGATGCCGGTTTCTAACATTTCGGTACTTGTGCTAAGTTCTGCCTGCGCGGGTGGTGGTCTGTGAATGGAGTATCGCTCGGACTCACCTGCTTCACCCTTTTCATCAATGGGCTGACCTGTCACATCGAAAACGCGTCCGAGCACAGCATCACCGACAGGAACAGTAATAGGACCGCCAGTGTCGGTTGCAACTGTGCCTCGGACTAACCCGTCCGTTATGTCCATTGCGACTGCACGGACTCGATTTTCGCCTAAGTGCTGTTGAACCTCAAGTACGAGTTCGGTTCCATCGTAACGCTGAGCTGTAACAGCATTCAGGATATCCGGCAATTCGCCTTCCGAGAAATCTATGTCAACTCGCGCACCGACAACTTCTAAAATTTTTCCTTGGTTCATTTTTTTAATTATACCTTGCGGTGGAACGGCGGGATTTGTGCCTCAACATGTCTTTCTCTGTAGCCGCCTGCGCCGTTGTTGCAGGCTGCCTAATTTGAATCATCTTGTCAATGGTACCCACACGCTAAAGCGTGGAGCTTGTGCTTCCTCGCGACTGCGGTTTTCTCTAAGAGTCCACCGTCTGACTGTCGCTCCACTTTAGGCAGCCAAGCCTGCCCGTTTGATATTGATAGCAGCGTTTACGTCTCTGTCGTGGTGTGAACCACATTCGGGACATGTCCACTGTCTATCTGAAAGAGAGAGTTCTTTGTTATGAAAACCACAATCACTACAAGGTTTTGTTGTTGCTGTCCATTGACTGATTTTGACAAAGGTTTTACCGTGTTTAGCACACTTTTGTTCGAATATCTGTAGAAACTGCCCGAAGGCATGGTCAGAGACTTTGCGTCCCCAAAGACGTTTCATGCCGTCAAGGTTCAGCGTTTCAAAACAGAGGGTATCAAACGCTGTGCAAAGTTCGGTAGCAAGTTTCCACTGCCAATCTTCTCTTTGTCGGGCAACTTTTCTGTGCTGCCTTGCCAAAGCACGACACGCACGATACCAATTGTTAGAACCTTTGACTTTACGACTCAGTGCTTTACTTAGAGACTTCAACGTTTGTAGGGATTGTTTGAAAAACTGCGGAGATGCTATCTTCTTGCTTTCGCTATTTGTGAGGAATGTTTTGTTTCCATAATCAAACCCTGCGCTCTTACCCGTCTTGGGTTTCGGTTCGGCATCGTCAACATTCTCGCACGAAAAGCATATCCAATAGTCACCGCAGTTATCACGTTTGAGTGTGATTGCCTTGATGAGACCTTTGATTTCACGGTGTTTGTGGAAGGAAAACCACGTGCCTATGCAATTGATTTTGATACGATTTTCTTCAAATGTGTATCCAGCTTGTGTGAACGTCATGGAGTTGTATTTATGACGGGGTTTGATTTTCGGTCTCCCCACTTTGCGTGTCGTTTTACCTGCTTTTCGGTCTTTGATATTGTCAAAGAAAGCGTCTTGTGCTTTACCATAACGCAGCACAATGTCTTGAACAACTTGACTCGGTAGGTCTGCCCAATGCGGTTTGGTTCGCTTTTTGAGTTTCGTGATATGCTTATTGATACGACTGGCTGAAAGGTTCTTACCGAACATGCGATAATACCGACGTGCCAAGAGCATGATATGAACGTGTATTTGCCACATATCGTCAAGCATATTGCCAAGTTTGAGTGTGTTCGATTGGTGCTGAAGTTTGAATTTGTAAGATTTTCTCATGGATTATCACGTATCACGCTTTTACCCCTTTGTAGTGGGTAGGACCGACACGCTACCAAGCGGCAACGCTACAAATGTCGGTCCAACGTGATACTCTAATTATACTACATTTTTTGCTGAAAGTCAAATGTTTTTTCAATGACAAACCTATACGCCGTCTACATCCCGCAAGCTAAAGCATGGGGATTTGACGGGGAGTGTCAAGCCATAGTTTTCTTGGCCCCTGTGCACTCCTATGCACAGTCAGAGACTCGGACATGCCTTTTGGAAGTGGTCAAGTGCTTCTGCCCGATTGATTAACGCGTATTGCCGATTTCGAGTTGGCATGAGAAGATTCACGCGTTGAATTTTCTGATTCAGGTTTTCGAGTTTTTCACTATATTGCGCAATAACGCGAGCACGTTCCTGTTGCGGATACTGCTCGACGATAGCCGCTAACCGCTCCCGACGACCTTTTAAGTTTATGAGGATTCTTTCAAGTTGCACTTCTTCCCGCTTGATTTCTTTCTCTAACTCAACCCACCGAGGCGCAAACCCGTTCTCTTTCAGAAGTCGGTTTGCCATCCGTGCCTGTGGTGTGAGGAAGGGATTCGTGTCCAACTTGATCGGTTTACCTTCGCCGGGCAAATTTGCGAATTCGCCACGTTCCATTGCCTCTTCAATCTGTTTGTTGACATTGATCGGCATTTTTTAATTTTCCCTTGCGGTTCGGTAAGGTGAATTAATGGAATGGCGGACGATCAGAGGCGCATAGTTTAAAACCCCTTAACCTTCGAGCGCGGCTGCGCCGCTTACAATCTCGGAAATTTCTGTTGTGATCTGCGTTTGACGTGCCCGGTTGCGTTGGAGAATCAGTTCATCAATAAGTTCTTTTGCCTTCTGCGTAGCATTTTCCATCGCTGCCATTCGGGCTGCTTGCTCCGCGGCGTTGGAATCCAGAAGGACTTTCCACATTTGCATGTTCAGATGTTTACCGAGTAGCATTTCAAAGAGTTCCACTTGTCCCGGTTCATAAACATAATCAAGAAAAAGTTCATCCCCCTCTGGTATTTCAGGTTCTAAGGGGAGCAGCTGCTCAATAAGCACCGTCTGAAGAATAGCAGACTTGAAGTTGTTATAGATAACCTCGACTTTATCGATTTTCTTATCTGTATAAAGATGTTCAAATTCGTGAACAACATCAACAGCCGTTTGGAACTCAAGCTGACGGAAAATATTGATGTAGGCATCGGTGATGTCGTAATCGCGCCGAGCGAAATGCTCTTGCGATCGTCTGCCGATACAGATGAGCGTCACATCGGCACCACTCTCTTGATAATGTTCTATGCGTTGTGTCGTTGTCCGAATAACGTTACTGTTGAAACTACCACACAACCCACGGTCGGCGGAGACAGAAACGATGCAGACATGCTTTGTCTCGCGTTGTTCAAGTAGCGGATGCGTTATTGCCTGATTTTCAGTATCCATCTGCGAGATGAGGTGCCCTAAGATCGTGTTGAGTTTATCGGCGTAAGGACGCGTCGCATTAATATTTTCTTGGGCACGGCGGAGCCGCGCAGCAGCTACGACGCGCATTGCATCGGTGACCTGCTCAATATTTTGAATGCTGGCGATACGCCGTCGAATTTCTCGTAAGGTTGCCATTTTTTTTACTTATAGGGTCTTGGAGTTTCCTCCTACATTTGTTGGATTTTACTACGTTCAACCCAACCTACAATATTTCAAAGCATTAAACCGAACAGCAGCTCGTAAGCGTAGCGGAGGGCGGATATACGCATATAATCGTCATTTTATCCAATCTACCTGACCGAACCGCCAAGTTAAATTAAAAGTTTTCTTTGAACGCTTTTACTGCAGTGTGTAAGGTCTCAAGGAGTTCATCGCCTAACAGCCCGGTTTCTGCAACTTCTGTGAGAAGTTCGGCGTGATTCCGGTCAAGGTATTGCAAAAATTCGGATTCAAACCGTGCCACTTCTGACTCCTCAACATCATCCAAGTAACCGTTAGTGCCACAAAAGATAGAGGAGACTTCGCGTTCGACAGGCATCGGTTGATATTGCGGTTGTTTCAGCAATTCAACGAGCCGTGTGCCGCGTAGCAGCAAGGATTGCGTTGTCGCGTCCAAATCCGAACCAAATTGCGCAAAGGCAGCAACTTCTCGGAAACTCGCGAGATC
>JAGWBV010000079.1:46219-54316 GCA_021295715.1 Candidatus Poribacteria bacterium
GTGATGGAAATAACGTTTGTCGGGATATAGGTCGTCAAATCGCCTTCAAAGATCTCAATAATCGGTAGAGCAGTGAGGGAACCGCCACCCAATTCATCGCTCAACTTTGCGGCGCGTTCTAAGAGACGTGAGTGTAAGTAAAAGACATCACCCGGATAGGCTTCTCTGCCCGGTGGTCTCCGTGAGAGCAGGGACATCTGCCGGTATGCCCAGGCGTGTTTTGTCAGGTCATCGTAAATAATGAGAGCGTGTTTGCCATTGTCCCTGAAGTATTCACCCATTGCAGTACCAGAATAGGGTGCGAGGTACTGAAGCGGGGACGGTGCACTCGCAGGTGCGGAGACGATCGTTGTATACTCCATGGCGTTATGTTCACGAAGTGTCGCTGCAACTTGCGCCAACGTGGAACCTTTTTGACCAATAGCAACATAGATACAGTAGACATCTGTATCCTTTTGATTCAGAATCGTGTCGATTGCAATAGCGGTTTTGCCGGTTCGACGGTCACCAATAATCAGTTCACGTTGACCTCTCCCGATCGGGGTCAAACTGTCAATAGCCTTTAAGCCTGTGTAAAGAGGTTCGCTCACCGGTTGACGTTGAACAATACCAAGCCCTTTCTGTTCGACCGGGAGTCGATGTTCTGTTTCAATGTCACCCAAACCATCAATAGGTTGACCGAGTGCGTCAACAATTCGTCCGAGGAGTGCCTCGCCTACGGGGACTTCGGGAAGTCGTCCTGTGCGTTTGGCAGTATCCCCTTCGTGTATGAGTTGGTCTTCTCCAAACAGAACGCAACCCACATTGTCTTCTTCGAGGTTGAAAGCGATACCGTAGACGCCGTTAGGAAACTCGATCATTTCACTTGCCATAGCGTTGGCAAGTCCATGCACTCGCGCGATGCCATCGCCGACCTCCAGCACAGTGCCGGAGTCATAGACATCCACGTCCTGTTCAAACTGTTGCAGTTGCTGTTTAAGGATATTTGATATTTCGTCCGGTCGGACTTCTCTTGCCATTTTTTAATTATTCCTTGCGGTTCGGTCAGGTGAATTAGAGGTTCGATCTCCTCTCCGTATATCTAGGGGAAATACCCCCAGCAAAACCCTGCGCCGATGTTGCAGGCTACAATTGTGGTTCATGTTTCCAAGATACCCAAACCGAGCCGAGACTTAATCAGAAACCACCGCGTAACATTGTCCTGCAAGCCTCTATAGGAGACCTGCCCAAGGAGCGGCACTCAGGACCCATAGTTTAAGATCCTTTTTCAAGTTGTTGTTTCAGGCGTTGGAGTTGTGTTGTAACGCTTGCATCAAAAACGGTGTCGTCTAACTGCACAATGAATCCACCCTGAATTTGTGGGTCAGTTATGGTTTCCAATCGCACCTGTTTTCCTGAATACGTGCTTAAATGCTGTGCGAGCCGTTCTTCTTGCTCTGTTGTTATGGGTACAGCTGTCGTCACTTTTGCGACGAGCCTACCTGCAGCTTCGTCAACGATTGCCGAAAAGACATCCATTATCGCGATGAGATAGCGTTCACGCTGCTTCAAAGCGAGCAGTTTAAAAAAATTAACAGTCAGCGGCTGCATCATATCAGTAAAAAGCTGCTGAAAGGTCTCGCTTTTAAATTGCGGAGACAGAATAGGGCTGTGGATGAACTGCGTAAATTCCTCAGACTGTTCAACCAACTCCCGCAGTCCATCTATATCTGCGATAACAGGTGCCAAGGCGTTCTGTTCCACGGCAGCCTCGTATAGGGCACGTGCATAAGGTTTTGCGACCCGAATGTCTCTCATACCTCGTTTTTACCTTTACTCAGTTGGCAACCTACTAATAGAGGCATCAATGATATGCTGATGTCTCTCTGCGTTGAGCTCTTCGCTTATGATTTTGCTGGCGGCATCAATTGCGAGTTCAGCGACAACGCCTCGCAGCTCAGAGATTGCTTCATCTTTCTCACGCTGAATCTCCGCTCTGGCTCTTGTGACTTCATCGTCTGCCTCTTGCCGTGCTTGTGCGAGAATTTGCTGACGTTCAGCATTTCCCTGTTCAATCGCCGCTTGAATTTTGGCTTGTGCTTCGGTCTCAATATCGGCTAAACGTTGGCGCGTCTCTGCAGTGAGCCGGTCCAATTCCTCGCGATCAGTTCTCAATTGCTCCGACTGCGTGGTGATTTCAGTGCGGCGTTCCTCTAAGAGTCCACCCACCTTACCGAAAACGAATTTCCAAAGGACCGCGAGCACAATAAGGAAACCGATAACTTGGATGATAATCGTCTGCGGATCAATACCGAGCAGTGCCAAAAGACCCCCTTCGCCGGAGGGAACTTCGGCGGCGAAAGCGTTACTGAGACACATACTCATCAAAATGACGCAGCATCCATATAGGCTCCTGTAGTGCCCCCTTTGCGAGCGTTCCTTACGAAGCGAAAGCGTATGTTTGATGTTTCGCATATGTTTATTTACTCTGTAGTTGAAACTGAAGACTTTCGGAAGTCACGCGAGCACGATCATCGCGATGGCGTGCTTCCGATAACGTCTCAATATTAACTTGCAACTTTGACCGGTCCATCGTTTTCTGGGCTTGCAAGCCTCGCCGTCCGTCTTCAGTCAAGAGATATAATATTAATTTCCGTCTCCGACATCTGTCGCAACCCGTTGCGCATCTGCATCAATCATCTCTCTCAGCATCTCGCCTTCAGGAAGTTTTGCTTGCAAGATAAAGAACATTAAGAGCGCATAGATAACGAGCGACTCGATGAGTGCCAAACCGATAATCATTGCCGTTTGGATACGCGGTGCGGCATCCGGTTGACGTGCGATACCTTCAAGAGCGGTACTTGTAGCACTTCCTTGTGCTCTTGAGGCAAAAATGACAGCGATCGGCAATCCTAAAGTTACACCGAACGCCAACACTGCTAAATAAATCATGAAATGTCCTCCTTGGACGGATAAGGGACAGTCTACACTTGTCCCACGAAATTAGTGATGCGCTTCATGCGCTTCTTCATGGTGTTCTATGAACAGCACGATGTAGATAGATGTTAAGATAGTAAAAACGAATGCCTGCAGGAAGCCAGCAAATAGCCCGAAGAACAGCATAGGCACTTGCACCGGAATAATCGGTATGGCATCTGCAATCAGCACGATAAGTCCGAGTTTTGATATTTCCGAAAAGTCGGACAGCCAGTGAACCCGCACGCGATAACTGCGCAATCACTTCAAGCGGGAACATTAAAACCCCCAACCAAGGTGGGTCACCGGCTAAATGTTTCAGATAGCCCGCTATCCCGTTCTCTTTAATCGCGATAATTTGAACGCCTATCACAGCCGTTATACCGAGCGCAAGCGTTGTATTCAAATCTGCTGTTGGAGGTTGAAGACCCGGAATGACTCCGAGATAGTTCAGGAAGAGAATGAAGATGAAATAGGAGCCGACGAATGGGATATACTTTTTGCCGTGATCGCCTAAAATACCGCCGAAGAAGTCCGTGATACTTCCTACAAACACCTCTAACAGGGTTTGTCCTTTCCCTTCAGGTATCCGTTTCAACTTCCGGGTCACAAAGATAAAAAACAACACTAAGACGAGAACAGCAAAGTATGTGTTGGGAATTAGATCGGGCTGATGCCACCGAGTCGGTTCAGGAATAATTTCATCTGGTAAAAGTTTTGAAATCGGATAGAGTAAACTACGGTGGCCGTTCTCGGCTGCGAAACTCCCGGCAACTGCTGCCAAACTGAGTCCGACAACCAAGCAGATAAATGATATTTTTTTCATGTTTGTCGTTGTGTCTCTTAAATGCGGGGATAGTTTCGGGCACTTCCCAACTTGAAGTCTACTTGCAAGTTATGTTTCAAGACTGATTGGGATCTTTATTTGAAAGGATAGCCACCATCAAACCGATCGCTTTGATAATAATGGCACCTTGTACTAAAGCAATCCCTCCAGCGAACGCGTATATATTCATCCACTCCATTTTGAACAAGAGATAGAGGAGTCCAGCGAGTACTGTGTATTTACCGATTGCGATGAAACCCAACAAGGACTTTGTGCGCTTCGTTTTTCCGGGACGAACAAGTCGTCGAACCACAAATTCAATGGACCAGAATAGACTCATGCTGATAGCACTACCGATCAGAAAACTTGGGAGTGCGGCGCGTTTAAATCCTAACAATACCGCCGAAATGACTACGGTAAGACAGATTGTCAAGATATAGACGTGGCGGATAAATCGGTCACCAATTTCCAAAACCGGACCCATCCGAGCGACTCCTTTGTCAAAATCGCGGCAAATTAGGATCGCCGAAATTTTCGGATTCGATTGCTTTCAGATTTTATCCTTCTTCAGTGTCCTGTGTTTGTTCTGAAGTGGCACGACGTTGCTTTTCCAGACGTTCGAGTTGGCGGTTCCAACGTGCTACCGAGCGAAACATTTCCATGAATCCAGCGGTAACTCCCATTCCGAAACCGATATAGGATCCAACTGCTGCGTTGCCTAATTTTCCACCGATCCACTTGCCTCCGAAATAGCCGATACAAATCGCGAGTGCAAGCGTTATCCCGATCGAAGCGAGGTCGAACATCCCGATGTTGTCATTTTTCAGATGTTTCAGCCGTTCCTTAAATATCAACATCGCTGCACCTTCATTTTTAACAGCAAGTTTTGGCTTGCAAGCTGCGCCAAAAACGGAACACGTTTATCAGATGGTCGCCTCTTATCAAACAACGTTATATATTATAACACGCGGATATAGGGAATGCAAAAAAAAATAGAGTCGCCTCTGAATTGAGGGTCTGTAGGATAGAAGTAGAGAGAATTAGGGGAATGATGGTTATCACATGCGCCAGCGTTAATTCTCGGTGTGGAGTGCGTCAACAGGTGAAAGCTGCGCCGCCCGCATCGCCGGGTAGACCCCGAATCCTATGCCCATGACAATCGAAAAAATAACAGAAGTCAATATCCACGGTAAGGATAACACGACGGGCCAGGTGTCCACAACCGGCACAATCCGCACCGCGAGCCATGCCATCCCGTGCGCCGCACCCCAACCGCCAGCAATGCCGAGCACTCCACCGCAGAGGCAGAGACAGATTGATTCCGTCAAGAATTGATAGAAGATGTGAATCCGTTTCGCACCGACCGATTTTCGTAAACCTATCTCCCGCGTCTTTTCACCCCAACACCGCTGACGAACAGCGAGAAACCCGCAAGACTGCCCAAGGTGATTTTTATCACTTTTTGAATATGGAAAAGTTGGTGAGCCGTCAGTTTCGCTATCCAAACGCCGATAAACTCATCTTTCCCGCGGTGTCTTTTACGGAGCGTGTTTTTAACAGAAGCAATAATACTGTCCATCTCTGCACCTTTTTTAAAAAAGACGAGCAAGTAATCAACGTAGCGAAAGCCTTTCACCCGTTGTTGATAGGTTGTCAATGGCACAGAGATAGCATCATCTAAAGAGTACGTGTCACTGAGGCTCATGCCTTTTGTTGCCATCACCCCGATAACCCGCAACCTAATCTGAGATTGTCGCCAATGATACCGAACCTTCACCTCTTGTCCGATGGGCGGTGTTTCCCCAAAAAGCTCACGGGCGGTGTTAGCACCGAGGACACAGACCTGCGCTGCGGTCTCTATATCGTTTCTGGTGAGAAATCTGCCGACTTGTAACTCCCACCCCATACCGAGAGCGTAGTCTACTGTGATACCTTCTAAACGCGTTTTCGCTTGATTCCCGTTTCGGCTGCTAACAAAGGTGTTGAAGTCTTCTACTTTCGGCAAGACATATAGCACATCGGGACATTCTGCCTCAACTGCAAAAGCATCTGCAACGGTATATCGTTCTGTAGTGCGCCGGACGAGCCGCGGTCCCTTCCAAATAGAAGTCCGTGTATAGAATGCGATTTGGTTGGCACCGCCCATCATTTCCAGGTTTTGCGCGATGATACGTTTCGCACCATCACCAATAGCGATCATGCAGAGCACACCGGCAATGCCGATGAAGATACCGAGAATGGACAATCCTGCACGGAGTTTATTTTGCGTGAGGGGCTTTATGCCAGCGATAATAGCATCACGAAGTTTCACTTTAGGTTTTCCTATAAGCAATATTAGGTTTTGAGGAAGGATGGAAGAAGAGGAAGGGTGGAAGAAACACGGAGTCCGCTATCTTCCAGCCTTCCAACCCAAGTGCGGATTCAAAACTTCAATGTTAATACTTAAAATTGCTGAGTCCGCTGAATAAATGCTCTACTGCTGTCCCAGAATTTTCAGAAACTCTGGATCATCTCTTACGTCCGAAAATTCGGGGGTTTCGAGGAAAGTCGGGTAGTAGGTATCTTGATTATAGGGCGTTACCACGTAGGAGTCCTGAGCGACTTTTAAATGATGTAAAGTCTTCTCTCGATCCTGCTCAGAAGCCCAGGTACTCACAGCAAGTTGGAAGTGCCCATAATGGTTGTTATCTTCCAAATCAATGGTAATCTGTAGGAACCGTTTCGCCTCGTCATACTTCTTCAACCACAACAGACAACAACCGAAATCATGCGTAAACCACATAAGGTGGTCAAGATTTACAGGTTGACCTGCATCGCGTTTCTTCAACTCTCCTTCCAGGTACGCATTCACTTCCGTAAAGACTTGATCAAAACGCTCCCAATCTTCCTGTTTACCGTAGATGAGAAGCCGATTTTCTTTCGCAGTCAACCAGAATTGAAAATGATGCTCTGAACCGAGTTCGTTGTTAGCACGTTCCAATTTTTCTACTTCAAGGAGTGCTTCATTGAACCTGTCGTTGCATCGTAAGACATCTGCTCCGACTTGCAGGAACTCGCAACGACTGTCGTAACTCACTTCAGGGTTTTCCAAACGTTCAGCGGCTTCATTATAAAGTTGAATCCAGTCATCAATACGACCTTCCGCCGCCCAACATCCAGCAGTGCTCAGATTGACAATAACCTTCAACACATACGTTCCTGACTGCTTGCATGCCCAACGGTAAAGTCGGGTCTGTTCTTCGATAACTTCTTGATTTCTTTCAAGAAAAGCGAGATTATCGACGAACTCATCATGCGCCCAGAAACGCTCTGTATCATCTGGTGCGTCATCCATATACTTACGGAGTAGAGAGATCCGTTTTTCCATTCCGAGTTTGCCCATATACGGGTATATATCATCGACAGCAAGATGCACCAATTCGGGTGTGAGATCACCCTTAAGTGCATCTTCAATCTCGTTGCAGGCTTCTGTAAGAATATTGCCTCTTGATGCGGGGTCAGATTTTACCTGTTCCATAAATGCATCGAACTTGCTACGGAGTTGTTCTAATTGACTCATAATATTCTCCTTCAGATTGTCTGATAATTGAAAATCACCAAAGAATTCGTGTTCCAAGAACTCCTGATCTGTTTGCAGACGCTTCCGCGCTCGGTGGAGTCGACTCGTAATTGTATTCACGGACACTCCCATGAATTTGCCGATCTCTTTCGTTGACATTTCGTCAAGATAGTAGAGTGTTACAACCTCGCGTTCATTCTCAGGAAGTTTTTCCAATAGTTTTTTCACAAGTGCGTGGCAACTCTTGGTTCTCTCTGTCTCCCATTGTGCCGCCACGTGATGTGTGTAAGAAGATTTCTCGATTTCAGCAACAGGTGTGTCCTCCAAGGATTGCATCACAGATTTTTGGCTTCGCATCCAATCGATGCAAAGCCGATTGGCAATGACGTGGAGCCACCCAGAAAATTGATTGGGATTCTTGAGGGTCGGAAGCTTTTTGTATGCCCTCAGGAAGGTGTCCTGCATAATCTCTTCGGCATGGTGAAAATCTTGGATCTTCCGCCAAGCCAGTGCATGAACGCTCTTTTGGTACTTTTCGACCAAGATACCAAACGCAGCGTCGTCGCCCGACAAAATCTTGCGAATGAGTTGAACATCGTTTTCTCTTTCCACGAAACTCCCTCCTAATGAACAGACTGAGTCGCGTTTGCCTTCGCCAAACGACTTAATCAAATGCTGATACCAATTCTGATTGATGATTCCTCTTAAAAGGTCCTACTGTTTTTGGTTATGCCCGGTGCGGTTGGAAACCGCACCA
>JAGWBV010000079.1:54437-58846 GCA_021295715.1 Candidatus Poribacteria bacterium
GTCCGAAAGGTATTTCCACACCTACCGGGGTCTGGATGAACGGCGCGGTTAATGGAATATAAACTTTTAGAAATGGTATGAGTTTTGTAAAATTAAGCAATACGGTCAGATTCAGACGCTTTATTATTAAGGACGAAAGTTTAATCAAAAAACGTGCATCCTGTTGAAAAAAATGAAAGAAATAGGAATTTTTTAAAAGTTGTTTTGTGGATATCCAGTTCCTGACGCTTTATGAGAGGCTGGAAACTGAGGAAAAAGGTGTGATATATCAGACTGAGTCTCTCTAAGTTCTTAAGTCAAACTCACGTTTAACGAGTCTTCTTTTACTTCTGCCCCAGAACTTTTAAAAACTCTTTATCATCTTTTATATCCGAAAATTCTGGCGTTTCAAGAAAAGTTTGGTAATACATATCCCGATTTAAAGGGTTTAGCATGTAATCCTGAGCAGTCTTTAAATGATATAAAGTTTTTTCTCTATCCTTCTCAGAAGCCCAAATACTTACTGCAAGGAAGAAGTGACTCCAAGCGTTATTGTTTCCGAAATCAACGGCGATTTGTAGGAAACGTCGCGCTTCGTTGTACTTCTTCGACCACAACAAACAACACCCAATATCATGAGCAGCCCATGTAAGGTTTCCAATATCCACTGGATGACCAGTGTCCCGTTTTTCTATCTCCTCTTCAAGAAATGTGCTGGCTTTGATAAAGACTTGATTGAAACGTTCCCAATCTTCTCGTTTGCTATACACCAGAAGTCGTGTGGTTATTGCAGTCAACCAGAACTGAAAATAGTGTTCCAAACCAAGGGTGCTGTTGAGACGTTCCAATTTTTCTATTTCGAGGAGTGCTTCATCCAATCTGTCGTTGGCGTATGAGACTTCTGCCCCAGCTTGCAAAAAAAGACAACGTGTGTAGCGATTCACTTCAGGGTTCTCTAAGCGTTCAGAGGCTTCCTCATACAGTTGAAACCACTCATCAATACGACTTTCCTCTTTCCAACATTTAGCCTGGGTCGTATCGTAAAGAGCTTCCAACACATACGCATCTGACAGCTGCTCACACGTCCAATGATAAAGTCGAATCTGTTCCTCGACAGTTTCTCGGTTTCTCTGAAGAACAGCAAGCGTATCAACTAATTGCCAATGCGACCAGAAACGTTCTGTGTTATCTGAAGCGATCTTCAGATATCTACGGTGTAGAGAGATACGTTTCTCTAATCCGAGTTTGCCCATATACGTGTATATGTCATCGGCAAGATGCATCAACTCAGGTGTGATTTCACCCTTAAGGGCATCTTCAATCTGGTTGTATGCCTCCTTAAGAATATCCTCTCCCGATGTAGGATCGGATTTTGCTTGCTCTATGAATGCATCAAACTTGCTGCGAATATCCTCAAGTGTTAAAGGATTCATTTCTTCTCCCTCGCTCCAAGCTATTGCCGTAAAAACGACTAAACAGATGAACAAACCAAAGGAAACCTTAACAATACTTTTGCAATTCATTTCGCTTCTCCCGCGATGTGATACTTTGGTGGAATATTCTAATAGGACTTACTCACTTTGCTGGCAGGTGTGTTTCAAAACGCATCGGGCGCAGGGCGTTCCGTGTCCACGCCATAGTAAGATAGAAGTTCCGGCACAATTTTGCGTAAGTCCTATTCTAATTAAGGGGTTTTGTGTTAGATCTACCCTTAAATTAAGCAATACGATAAGATTCCGACCCTCTATTATTTAAAGACGAAAGTTTAATCAAAAAACGTGCATCATGGGGAAAAATTAAAAACTGGATTTTTTAGGAGTCGTTTTGGAGGGATAATTCTGGACGTACGATAAATCGCCGATTTCCCGACACTTTATGAGAGGTTGAGAAACCCAGTAAAAAGGCGTGATATGTCGGCCTGGGTTTCTCTAAATTCTTAAGGCAAACGCATGTTCAACTATTCTTCGCTTACTTCTCTTCCTTCTGTCCCAGAACCTTCAGAAACTCTGAATCCTCCTTTACATCCGAAAATTCGGGGGTTTCAAGGAAAGACGAGTAGTAGCCATCCAGATAATTGTAGGAAGTAACCACATACTCGTTCTGAGCGACCTTCAAATGATGTAAAGTCTTTTCTCGATCTCTCTCAGATGCCCAGATGCTCACAGCAAGCATGAAGTGATTATAATCGTTGTAATTGCCCAAATCGATGGCGAGTTGTAGCAAACGTTTCCCCTCGTTATACTTCTTCGCCCATACCAGACAACAACCGACATTGTGAGTAGCACAGACAAGTTCGTAGATATTTACGGGATAACGAGCATTCCGTTTTTCTACTTCCCCTTCGATAAACGTTCTTGCATCCGCCCAGACTTGATCGAAACGGTCCCAATCTTCCTGTTTGCTATACACCCGAAGTCGATTCTCTCTTATAGCCAACCAGAATCTAAAATAACTCCGCCACCCGGGTTCACCATTGGCACGTTCCAATTTTTCGATTTCAAGAAGTGCCGCATCTAACCTATCGTTTTTTATTAAGATATCTGCTCCGAATTGCAGAAAGTCGCAACGACTGTACTGACTCACTTTAGGATTCTCTAAGCGTTCAGAGGCTTCATTATAAAGTTGAATCCAGTCATCAATACGACCTTCCGCCGCCCAATATCCAGACATGCCCAGATTGGAAATAATCCGTAACACATATTTTTCTGATTGCTTGCATGCCCAACGGTAAAGGCGCGTCTGTTCCTCAATCGCTTCTCGGTTTCTCCTAAGAAATCCAAGACTATTCACTAACGACTTGTGCGACCAGTAACGTTCTGTATCATCTGGGGCGTTATCCATATACTTACGGAGCAGAGGCACCCGTTTTTCCATGCCGAGACTGCCCATATACGGGTATATCTCATCAACCACAAGATGCACCAACTCAGGCGTAATTTCACCCTTAAGTGCATCTTCAATCTCATTGGATGCCTCCTTAAGAATATCCTCTCTTGATGCAGGATCAGATTTTACTTGTTCTATGAATGCATCGAATGTGCTGTGCAGTCGCTCCAATTGATTCATAATATTCTCCTTCAGATTATCTGATAATTGTGAATGACCAAAGAATTCTTGAGCCAAGAGTTCCCGATCCGTTTGTAAACGTTTTCGTGCTCGGTGGAGCCGACTCGCAATTGTGTTCACCGGCACCCCTAAGTATTTGCCGATCTCTTTTGTTGACATTTCGTCAAGATAGTAGAGTGTTACGACCATTCGTTCATTTTCTGGCAGTTTTTCCAAAAGCCTTTGGACAAGCGCATGGCGATACTCGGTTCTCTCTGTCACCCGCTGTTCCAACACGTGCTGTGTGTAAGAGGATTCCTCAATTTCTTCCACAGGCGTGTTCTCGAGCGATTGCATGGCAGGCTTTCGCTGCTGTATCAACTTTTGCTTTCGCATCCAATCAATGCAAAGCCGATTAGCGATGACATGGAGCCACCCAGCGAATTGATCAGGATTTTTAAGCGTCGAGAGTTTTTTGTATGCCTGGAGGAAGGCATCTTGGGTAATATCCTCAGCATCGTGATAATCGCCGATCTTCCGCCATATAAGGTCATGAACGCTCTTTTGGTACTTTTCGACCAAAATACCAAATGCCTCGTTGTCTCCCGATAAAACTTTGCGAATCAGTTGAACATCGTCTTCTCTTTCCACGAAATTTCCTCCTCACGAATAGATTGGATCCTGTAGGTCCTCGCCAAAAAGTTTAATCAAATGCCAAGTTTTATGCAAAGCAATATGGCACAGTTTACCCTTCTATATATTAAAGACGAAATTTTGGGTAGAAAACTTGCATCCTGGGGCAAAAAATGAAAAACTGGATTTTTTGTATGTGTTTTGGGAGTGTCAGGCAACAAAAAAGGGAACCGGTAAAAAACCAGTTCCCTGTGGATATTCTATTGGACTTCAAAAACTAAGCCGACAATCCAGCAACAGCCGCGTCCTCACTGTCGAAATGTTCAAACAGACTCACCACACGACTCAGAACGATGAGATTTCTGATATGTTTCCCGACATTGATGACACCCACGCGTCCCTGTTTTCGTGACGCAGCCGCGTATGCCTCCATCAAGGTGCCAAGACCTGAACTATCGATCCGATTGACCTGCTCGAAATTGATGAGGATACGAGGGGTATCCGAAGCCGCTATTTGTGGCAAGATAACTTCCCGTAAGTCTGATACAGAACGTCCGCTTACCTTTCCAGTGGGTTTCAAAATCGAGATGCCATTTTGCTGGCGAATTTGCGTTGTCATTTTTTTCTCCTTTTTTTATTTTTTATTTCTGAAATTTGTCACCGTTAATTGTTTGTGATACTCACAACGCCTAAAGGCGTGTGCTTCTTTGCTTCCTTATAGGAGGCTTACTTGATTTGAGTCCCCGAAAGGG
>JAGWBV010000079.1:58878-60760 GCA_021295715.1 Candidatus Poribacteria bacterium
CCGCCCCAACTACAGGGTTGAATAACCAACCCTGATACTTCGTCAGAATGTTGCTCGCACCTACGACATCTCGGTGTCCTTGCCATTTACATTTACGGCAGTGATATGCCCGTTTATTCGGCTTTTTCCTATGCCCACACTGCGGACAGGTTTGGGACGTATAGGCCTCGTCTTGGGAGTCAACTTCGATACCGACTGCTTTCGCTTTGTAGGCAATCATTTCCGTTATTTGCCCGAATGCCCATTGGTGCAACTTCTGATTGATTTTTGATCCATAGTCTATAGAGTGTCGTATGTGCTTTATATCACCTATCACAATCGTCTCTACTTTCTTAGATTTACACGTAGAGACAAACCGAGACGTGATTTTATGTCGAACGTCACGGATAAGATTATTAAGGGTGTGGAGAGTTCGGTTCTTGGCACGCTTGAGTTTCTTCCAACGCCTACTTCCACGTTGACACCGTGAAAGCAACTGATTGAGTGTCGCTTTGAACTTCTCTCGATATTGAACGAGACTTCGTAAGTATCTGCCGTTATAGATTTCGGAGGTGAGTCCGTCAAAAGAAACGATGGGATGTATTTCGCCTAAATCTACAGCAACGACACTGCCTCTATCTGCTTTAGGTTTCCTTTGCGGATGTGTCTCATAAGTCGCGTGGAACTCATAGATATGCGTGTTTCTGTTATAGACGAGTGAAACCGCTGCTGGCACTTTACCCTGAAACTTCTTATCTATTTTGATATAAAGTGCGTCTCTGCCACGCCCCATAGAGAGTCGAAGTTTACCGCGCTTGTAAGTGATACCTGACGCACGCCATGTAAATGTATGATACCACTTCCGCTTGAAAGGAGGTCTGGCATTCGGATTGCTCTTGAGGTTGCCAAAGAAGGAATGCCTCGCACCGCAATAGTCGTCTATAATTGCCTGAACGCTATGGGCATGGCATGGATAGTCTTTGAACTTTAGATACTTCTTGAGTCCGCTATCCGAAAGCCAAAACCCTTTTTTATTCTGTGTCTCTTGGGTCAGCGATACCGTCTTGGAATAGATACGCCCCCCAAGACGATTTATCCCTTGTAGACAATCATTTGGCTTTTCTGTCGCTACAATGTAACTACGATAGTCTTTATCTGTTTTTCGCATGGTATATCACGTATAACCAGCACGCCACCAAGCGGTGACGCTGGTAATGCTGGTTTCCAACGTGATACTCTCATTATACCACTTTTTTACAAAAAATGTCAACGCTTTTCTCGCTCCTGCACGAGTCAACGGGGTTGGACCCAAAGCTAAAGCATTGGGATTGTTAGTGAATTCCCTTCAAAAGACGCTCCCCAAGGTCCCTCCTCTGTATGAGGATTGTGCTGTTCAGCAGGCACGACAGTCTCATCAGAGCCGAAAGCAAGGTAACCGATGCCGAAGAGTAACAAACAGACGAGGAGTAGATTAATCATTAGGAAACGCATTTTTTTCTCCTTATTAGAATGGGACTTGCATTTGAATTTGCAAGTGGCAATTTTGCTAAAATTTTTTATCCGTTGATTTAAGTGACGCACCTTAGATGTCAAAAGGTTGCATTATCTTCAAAAAAGGTGTTGAAACCAAATGAACGCAATTTGAAAAAATGGAGAGATAGAAGATGCTTTCTCCGAACCCCCCAGCTTTTGCATTTCTCCTCCTTTTGCCTATATAGAGTTCGTTCAGATAAAAAAGATAGTAAAAACTTGTCCGTTGTCGTTACTACAAACGAGTCCCAAAACAGTTGCACTTTTTTATTTAAAATTTTATGTGGTGGAAATATGAAGAGGTCTAAAATGCGCGGATCACCTTAGCAACGAAACGCTGTTTGAATTCTAAAGCGTTTGGGTCGCCGAGGAT